>NZ_LWLC01000001.1:653162-847971 GCF_001905065.1 Saccharothrix sp. CB00851 | reverse complement strand
ACTCCGAGGCGCACGAGGCGGTCGAGGCGTTCATCCGCGGCGACGTGGAACGCTGAGCTGGTCGGAACCCCCTGCACGCGTTCGTGCAGGGGGTTCTCGCTGTTCAGCGCTTGGACAGCCGCAGCGACTGCCACGACCCGTCGGCCGTCCACCCGCCGTCCACCGGCAGCGCGACCCCGTTGACGAAACCGCTGCGGTCCGGGTCGGCCAGGAAGGCGACGGCCTGCGCGATGTCGTCGGGCGTCGCGAACCGGCCCATCGGCACGTGGTCGGTGATGTCGGCGTCGCCGTAGTGCCCGCCCGCCTGCGACTCGACGTCCATCTCGGTCTTCACCCAGCCGGGGCACACCGCGTTGACCCGGACCCCGCGCCCGCCCCACTCCACGGCGAGCGTGCGCGTCATCCCGATCAACCCGTGCTTGGTGGTGTTGTACGCGGCCCGGTCCGCGACACCGCGCAACCCCGCCACGGACGCGATGTTCACCACCGCACCCCGACCGCGCGCCAGCATCACCCGCCCCAACGCCTGCGTCAGCAGGAACGGCCCGGTGAGGTTGACCGCCACCATCCGCTCCCACTGCTCCAGCGACGTGTCCTCGAACGGCACGATCCCCGCGATGCCCGCGTTGTTGACCAGCACGTCCACCCGATCCCCGACCCGCTCGACCACCCGGGCCACGTCGTGCGGCGACGACACGTCCCCGACGACCCCGCCCTCGGTCTCCCCGAGGTCGAACCCGACCACCTCGTACCCATCCCCGCGCAACACCTCGGCCACCCGGGCCCCGATCCCCTGCGCCGCCCCGGTGACAACGGCAACTCGTCGTTCCATGGTCGGCAACGCTAGGCGGTCCGCAGCGCAGTGGGCAGGTCGGAGAGGTCGCGCAACACCGTGACGTGGGCCAACACCGCCGGGTCCGGGGGGAAGTGCGGGTTCGGGACGGCGTAGACGGTCATGCCGGCGGCCAGGGCGGCGCGCAGGCCGTTGGTCGAGTCCTCCACCGCGGCGCTGCGGGTCGGGTCGGCGCCCAGCTTCGAGGCGGCCAGCAGGTAGACGTCCGGCGCCGGCTTGCCCGCGCCCGCCTGTTCGCTGGAGATCGCCACCTGGACGACGTCGGTCAAGTCGGTCGCGGCGAGGAAGGACTTGATCAGGACCGGCGGGGAGGAGCTGGCGATGGCCACCGGGTAGCGGGACGCCACCTCGCGCACGACGCCCACCGCGCCCGGCAGCACGGGTGGGCCCTCGGCGTAGCGCTCGGCCATCTCGCCGATCACGCCCGACGCCGTCTCGGCCGGGGTCAGCCGGACGCCGACCTCGGTCACCAGGTACGTCGCCCACTCGGGTGTGCTCATGCCCTGCATCGCCCGGGTCGCCGCGGCCGGCCACGTGCCGCCGTGCCGGGCGGCGAAGGCCTGCCGCACCTCGTCCCACATCCGCTCGGAGTCCACCAGCACGCCGTCGAGGTCGAACACCACCGCATCCACACCCCTGACCGTAGTGCGATCACCGCCTCCCGGCTGTCGACCGCACCCCGAAGGGATCCCCGACGCTCACCGAACGACGGGTTAACAACGGGTGAACGCCGGCCTACTGTCGGCTGGTTCCGTACCGACCGTAGGAGGTCCGCGACGTGGTGCGACACCTTCCGCTCCTGGCCAACCACTCCGCCGGCCGCGCGGCGATCACCTGCGAGTACCGCTGCGGTGACGCGTGCTTCCACGCGGTGCCGAACACCTCGGCCAACCCCTACTTCGGCGACCTGGTCAGCAGGCGCACGGCGATCAAGGCCGGCGTCGTCGTCGCGGCCCTCGCCGGCACCGGCGTCGCGAGCGCCGGGACCGAGCCGTCACCCCCTGGCCTGGACTTCGCACCGGTCGCGCCGAACACGCTCGACGCCGTCGTGGTGCCCGAGGGCTACCGCCACGAGGTCGTGATCCGCTGGGGCGACCCGCTCTTCGCCGACGCGCCGGAGTTCGACTTCGACCACCAGACCGCCGCCGCGCAGGCCCGCCAGTTCGGCTTCAACTGCGACTTCGCGGCGCTGCTGCCGCTGGACGCCCTCGGCCGGACGAACCTGCTGGTCACCAACCACGAGTACACCGGCGAGCCGTTCATGTTCCGCGGCTACGACCCGGAGAACCCGACCCGCGAGCAGGTCGAGATCGCCTGGGCGGCGCACGGCCTGTCCGTCCTGCGCGTCGACCAGGCCCGCGACGGCCGCCTCACCACCAGGTTCTCCCGCTACAACCGCCGCATCACGGCCACCACGCCGTTCCGGCTGACCGGCCCGGCGGCGGGCTCGAAGTACCTCAAGACCTCGGCCGACCCGACCGGCACCCTCGTCCTCGGCACGCTGAACAACTGCGCGGGCGGCGTCACGCCGTGGGGCACGATCCTGTCCGGCGAGGAGAACTTCAACCAGTACTTCGCCAACGCCGACGCGCTCGCCGACCCACGCCTCACCCGCTACGGCATCACGGGCACGGCCACCACCCGCAAGTGGGAGCGCTTCGACGACCGGTTCGACCTGACCAAGGAGCCCAACGAGGCCAACCGCTTCGGCTACGTCGTCGAACTCGACCCGACCGACCCCGACGCCACGCCGGTCAAGCACACCGCGCTCGGCCGCTTCAAGCACGAGTGCGCCAACGTCCGCGTCGCCCGTGACGGCCGGGTCGTCGCCTACTCCGGGGACGACGAACGGTTCGAGTACATCTATAAGTTCATCTCCACCGGCAAGGTCCGCAAGGGGCACGGCAAAGCCGCCCGCCGGCACAACATGACCCTCCTGGACGACGGCACGCTCTACGTCGCCCGCTTCACCGGTGACAGCCCGCCCGCCGAGGTCGACGGCTCCGGCAGGCTTCCCTCCGACGGCCGGTTCGACGGCCGCGGCGAGTGGATCCCGCTGGTCAGCGGCACGCGCTCGTTCGTGCCGGGCATGACCGCCGAGGAGGTCTACGTCTTCACCCGGCTCGCCGCGGACAAGGTCGGCGCGACGAAGATGGACCGCCCCGAGGACATCCAGACCCACCCGCACACCGGGGTCGTCTACTGCGCCCTGAGCAACAACGTCGACCGCGGCAAGGAGGGCAAGGAAGGCGCGACCGAGCCGAACCCGCGGGTGAACAACAAGCACGGCCAGGTGTTGGAGCTCACCGAACGCGGCGGCGACGCCCTCGCGCTCGCGTTCTCGTGGAATTTGGTGCTGGTGTGCGGCGACCCGGCGTCACCGGACACGTACTTCGCGGGCTACGACAAGAGCCGCGTGTCGCCGATCTCCAGTCCCGACAACGTGGCGTTCGACCGGTACGGCAACCTGTGGATCTCCAGCGACTCGGGTGGCGCGCTCAACGGCTGCAACGACGGCCTCTACGCGGTGCCGGTGTCCGGGTCGCAACGCGGTTACCTCAAGGCGTTCCTCACCGTGCCGCGCGGTGCGGAGACGTGCGGTCCGGTGATCGGCGACCGCGTGGTCACGGTGTGCGTGCAGCACCCCGGCGAGGTGGACGGCGCGAGCGCGGACAACCCGGTCTCGCACTGGCCGGACGGCGGCGACTCCCAACCGCGTTCGGCGGTCGTTGCGGTGTGGCGCGAGCGGGGGTGACGATCCGCGACCGGCCGACGACACCCCGTGTGAGCTGCTGGTATCGGCTGGTTAACGATCGATGTGTTCGCCTCGCGTTCACTTCGAAGTCCGCTGCAGGAGGACTTGCCCTCTTACGGTCGCCCGGTTCCCACTGAGCGATCTCGGAGGTCCGTGTGTCCTCATCCACCGATCCGGGGCGGCGCCTGCTGCCCCTGCTGCCCAACCACCCCCTCGGGCGTTCGGCGATCACCTGCAAGTACCGCTGCGGCGACGCGTGCGCGCACGAGGCGCCCAACACGTCCGACAACACCTACTTCGGTGACGTCGTCGGCGAGGTCGTGCGTCGGCGTGGCCTGCTCAAGGCCGGCGCGGTGTTCGCCGTCGCGGGTGCGGGTGTCGGGCTGGTCGGTGCCGGCACCGCCGCCGCGAAGCCCGAGGTCGAGGTCGACGCCGACCTGGGTGGCGGTCGCCGCCGGGACGGCCTGAACTTCGCCGCCGTCGCGCCCAACACCGAGGACCGGGTCGTCACGCCCGAGGGCTACGACCAGGGTGTCGTGCTGCGCTGGGGCGACCCGGTGATGCCCGGCGCGCCCGCGTTCGACTTCGACCGCCAGAGCGCGGCGGCGCAGGCCAAGCAGTTCGGCTACAACTGCGACTTCGTCGGCCTGGTGCCGGTCGGCCGCCACGACGAGTGGGTGCTGGTGGCCAACCACGAGTACACCTCCGAGGACTTCCTGTTCAAGAACTGGGACGCGGCCAACCCCACCCGTGAGCAGACCGAGATCGCGTGGGCCGCGCACGGCCTGTCCGTGGTGAAGGTCGAGCGCGACCGGCGCAGCGGCAAGCTGGAGCCGAAGCTGGACCGGCGCTACAACCGCCGCCTCACCGCGACCTCGGAGTTCAAGGTCACCGGCCCGGCCGCCGGCTCGAAGTACCTCAAGACCTCGGCCGACCCGACCGGCACGAAGGTGCTGGGCACGCTGAACAACTGCGCGGGCGGCGTCACGCCGTGGGGCACGATCCTGTCCGGCGAGGAGAACTTCAACCAGTACTTCGCCAACGCGGGCTCGATCACCGACCCGGTGGCCGCGGCCCGGCTGGCCCGCTACGGCCTGCGCGGCGCGGCGTCCGAGCGCAAGTGGGAGCGCTTCGACAAGCGCTTCGACGTGGCGCAGGAGCCCAACGAGGTCAACCGGTTCGGCTGGGTCGTCGAGATCGACCCGCTCGACCCGGACTCGACCCCGGTCAAGCACACCGCGCTGGGCCGCTTCAAGCACGAGGGCGCGAACGTGATCGTCGCCCGCGACGGCCGTGTGGTCGCGTACATGGGTGACGACGAGCGCTTCGACTACATGTACAAGTTCGTCTCCGACGAGAAGTACAAGCCGGGCCGCAGCAAGCACGCCCGCGAGCACAACAAGAAGCTGCTCGACAAGGGCACGCTGTACGTCGCGAAGTTCACCGGCGACAGCCCGGTCGCCGAGATCGACGGCACCGGCAAGCTGCCCGCCGACGGCGAGTTCGACGGCACCGGCGAGTGGATCCCGCTGGCCAGCGGTGATCGGTCGTTCGTGCCCGGCTTCACCGCCGAGGAGGTCTACGTCTTCACCCGGCTCGCGGCCGACGCCGTCGGCCCGACCAAGATGGACCGCCCCGAGGACGTCGAGCCGAACCCGCGCAACCGCCGGGTGTACGCGGCGCTGACCAACAACACCGACCGCGGCAAGGCGGGCAAGGAAGGCGCCACCGAGCCGAACCCGCGCCTGAACAACCGCCACGGTCACGTGCTGGAGCTGGAGGAGCGCCGCGGCGACAACACCGCCACGTCGTTCTCGTGGAAGCTGCTGCTGGTGTGCGGCGACCCGACGTCGCCGGACACGTACTTCGGCGGCTACGACAAGACCCAGGTCTCGCCGATCTCGTGCCCGGACAACGTCGCGTTCGACGCCCAGGGCAACCTGTGGATCTCGACTGATGGAAACGCCCTGAAGTCCAACGACGGCCTGTTCGCGGTGCCGGTCGAGGGCCCGTTCCGCGGTCGGGTGAAGCAGTTCCTCACCGTGCCGAAGGGCGCCGAGACGTGCGGTCCGGTGATCGAGGACGACTTCGTGCTCGTGGCCGTGCAGCACCCCGGTGAGATCGACGGCGCGTCGGCCAACAACCCGCTGTCGCACTGGCCGGACGGCGGCACCACCCAACCCCGCCCGTCCGTGGTCGCGGTGTGGAAGAAGGACAAGGGCCGCATCTGCGGCTGACCCCGAGGTGGAGGGCTCGCGCCACCGGGCCCGAGCCCTCCACCGATTTGTCCACAGGCAAGGGACTTGTCCACAGGCCAATCCCGACGCCGCGATCTTGTCGGTCGCTTGTGGCAGAATAAAAGCAAGGGATCCCCTTGGCGGGCAAGGTGCGGCTGCGATGCGCTCGCTACTCAATGCGAGGGGTTCGTGTCATCCCGCCGACCTTTTCGAGCTCTTGATCCTTTGTTCCGGGGTTGACCCTTGGTGCGGGCACGTCGCAGACAGCGGGTTCGGGTTGGTTAGGCTCGGCGCATGAGTCGTCCCGTTGCCCTGATCACCGGTGCCTCGCGTGGCATCGGTGCGGCGGTTGCCCGTGTGCTCGCGCCGACGCACGACCTGCTGCTCGGCGGTCGGGACGAGAGTGCGTTGGAGGAACTGGCGGGGTCGCTGGATTCCGCCCGTCCCTGGCCGGTCGAACTGACCGACGCCGACGCCCTGGCCGCCGCGACCGCCGACCTCACCCGGCTGGACGTCCTCGTGCACAGCGCGGGCATCGCCGAGCTCGGCCCGCTCGCCGAGGCCACCGCCGACGTCTGGCGCCGCACGCTCGAAGTGAACGTCATCGCCGTCGCCGAGCTCACCCGGCTGACGCTCCCGCTCCTGCGCGCCAACCGCGGCCACGTCGTGCTGATCAACTCCGGCGCGGGCCTGCGTGCGAATCCCGAATGGGGCGTCTACGCGGCCGGCAAGTTCGCCCTGCGGGCCTTCGGTGACGCCCTGCGCGCCGAAGAAGAAGACCTCCGCGTCACGTCCATCCACCCCGGACGCGTCGACACCGACATGCAGCGGGGTGTCCGCGCACAGGAGAGCGGCGACTACCAGCCGCACCTCTACCTGCACGCGGACTCCGTCGCACAGGCCGTCGCCACCGCCGTCAACGCGGGCGACGACGCCCACTTCACCGAGATCGTCGTCCGTCCCCGCCCCCGCTGACCTACCGCAGCCGGGCCGCCACCTCGCGCACGCCCGCCTGCGCCTCACGCCGGTCGACGTTGGTCGTCTCACCCTCGGCCACGACCTGCTTGCCCGCCACCCACACGTCCTTGACCCGGCGCGTGCCCGACGCCCACACCAGGTTCGCCAGCACCTGCTCGTCCGGCGCGTCCAACCCCGTGGCGAACGCCGGGTCGTCCACGTCCACGTGCACGACGTCACCCCACCGACCGGGCTCCAACGCACCGAGGTCGTCGCGGCCCAACGCCGCCGCACCGCCGCGCGTGGCCAGCAGCAACGCGTCCGCCGCCCGCATCGCGGTCGCGTCCTGCGACGTCACCCGCGCCAGCAGCGCCGCCAACCTGGCCTCCTCGAACAGGTCCAGGTCGTCGTTGGACGAGGGCCCGTCCGTGCCCAGCCCGACCGCGACGCCCGCGTCCAGGTAGGACCGCAGCGGCGCGATCCCGGACGCCAGCTTGGTGTTCGACCCGGGGCAGTGCGCGATCCCGACGCCGTGCTTGACGTAGATCGCGACGTCCTCCGGCGACAGGTGCACGGAGTGCGCCGACAGCACCCGCCCGCCCAGCACGCCCGCCTGCTCCAGCAACCGCGGCACGGACCCGTGCGACGCCCGCTGCTCGACGTCCTCCTCGGGGGACTCGGCCACGTGCACCTGCACCAACGCCCCGCGCTCGCGCGCCTCACCGGCGATCTCGCCCAGCGCCTCCGGCGACAGGATGTACGCCGAGTGCGGCCCGTAGCTCAGCTCGACCCGCTCGTCCGGCCCGAACCGCAGCCCGTCGGCGTCGATCCACCGGGTGATCTCGTCGGTCATCGGCCGCCACGGCATCCCCGGCAGGTCCATGATCGCCGCACCGAACAGCACCCGCGACCCGGCCGCCAGCACCGCGTCCGCCAGCTGCTCGCCGTGGAAGTACATCTCCGCGCTCGTGGTCACGCCGTTGCGCAGCATCTCCACCGCGCCGAGCAGCATGCCGACCCGGATGTCGGACGGCTTCATCTTCGCCTCGGCGGGCCACATCGCCTCGCGCAGCCAGCGCAGCAGCGGCAGGTCGCCGCCCATCCCGCGCAGCAGCACCATCGGGCTGTGGGCGTGCGTGTTCACCAGGCCCGGCAACAGGATCCCGCTCAGCCTGCGGACCTCGCCGGTGAACTCGGGCGCGCCGGCCTCCGCGCCGACGTACGCGATCCGGCCGTCGACGACGTCGACCACGGCGTCGCGCAGGACGGTGCAGGCGGGATCGCAGGGCAGGACGACGGGGGCGTGCAGGCGCAGCGACATACCCCGATCCTGCCGCACTCGATCGAGCGACACACAACGTGGCGGGGCACGCGTCACCCCGTAACCCGAACAGTGGGTTTGACCTTCTCGGGCGGTGTTCACCCGCCGGATGGACGTAATCTCCGAAACGTTGGGAGAGGTGGTGGTCCCGCTGATCCGGCGAAGGAGTGACAGTGGCTCGTAACGGTGCAAGTGGTCAACCCGGCGAGCGGCGCGGCAGGGGGGAGCCCGCGGCGGCGGTCCTGCGATCGGAGGCTGACTTCTCCGAGCCGGACCTGTCCCGGGAACGTCGGTGGCTCGCGTTGTTCCTGCTGGTGCACCTGGTGGACGACCAGGGCCGGATGAGCACCGCGTACCGGCGGGTGCTCCGGCGTGCCGCGCGAACACCCGGGCACTGGGCGCAGGGCCGGTCGCTCGGGTCGGTGCGGGCCGAGGTGACGCGCTGGATCGGCGTCCAGGCGCGGCCGGACACCGTGCCGCCGTGGGGTCGGCTCGCCGACCTGGTCAACGCCGCCGTCCACCCCGAACACGTGCAGGACGTCCTGGCGACCGCCCGCCACCTGCACCGGCTCGTCACCGGCGAGGAGACCGACGGACCACGCCCGCGCTGGCTGGACCCGTCGGTCGAGAACATCACCACCGCGATGATCGGCGGCCCGGAGTGGGCCCGGAAGTACGGCCTGCCGGTCCCCGAGGGCCCCGAACCCGAAACCCCGGCCGAGGACGAGCAGGCGCCGGACCGGGAGTCGAGCGCGTACGAGATGCTGTGGACGGTGGTCCGGGTGCACCGCGACGCGGAGGCGCGGATCGCCGAGCTGGAGCACCAGGTGCGCCGGCTGCACGAGGAGAACGCCCGGCTCTCCGGCGACGTCACCACCTGGCTCGGCGACTACCGGCCGACGATCCCCGACCAGGACCGGGGCGGTCACCGCACCCGCCGCCCAGTCGCCGATCGGCACCTCGGCGCGCAGGACCCGGCGCAGGCCTTCACCTACCCGCTGCCCGCCGAACTACCCGCCTCACACCCCACCGCGGGTTGACCGGTGGTGCGGTGACCCACCGGTCACCGCGTCACGGGCAGCGCGGCGCGCACCTCCCAGCCACCACCGGCACGCGCGCCCGCGCTGAACCGCCCGCCCAGCAGCTCGACCCGCTCGCGCATGCCCACCAACCCGTAGCCACCGGAGCCGCCGACGGGCGCCGTCCTCTGCGCCCGCCCGTCGTCGGCCACCACCACGTGCACCACACCGTCCGAAACGGACACCGAGACGTCCACGGTGGACATGTCCTCGGCGTGCTTGCGCGCGTTGGTCAACGATTCCTGCACCAACCGCAGCACCGAGCGGCCCAGCGACGGCGGCACCGGCTCCGGCAGGTCGACGCGCAGCCGCACGGGCTGCCCGGACCGCTCCACCACCCCGCGCACGTCGTCGGCCAGGTCGCTGGACGCGGTGGGCGCGTCGGCGTCGGTGCCGCGCAGCGTGCCCACCAGGCGGCGCATCTCGGTCAACGCCTCGTTGCCGCTGCGCACGATGATCGGCAACGCGTCCTGGGCCGCCGCCGGCACGGCCTGCGCCGCCTGCGCGTGCACCACCATCCCGGTCACGTAGTGCGCGATCACGTCGTGCAGCTCGCGGGCCAGCGCCATGCGCTCGGCGTGCTGCGCGGCCGCGACCTCGGCCCGCACGGCGGTCGCGCGTTCCCGGTCGCGGGCGCGGAAGTACAGCCCGGTGCCGACCGACAGCGCCAGCAGCACGCCGCCGAACACCGCCTGCGCCCAGAATCCGGGACCGTCGTAGTCGTCCGGCCAGTACGGCGACCGGTACTCCGGCCGCACGAGCGCGGCTACCGCCGACACGGCGACGAGCAGCACCGACCCGGTCACCGCGCGCACCGGCGGTGCCTGCCGCACCACCACCGCGATGATCGCCATCAGCGCCGCCACCTCGGCCACCACCAGGCCGCCGAGCATCGGCGTCACGGGCGCGACACCGGCCACGCGCAGCAGGACCGAACTCGCCAGCACCGCCGTCGCGGCGGTCAGCGCGGCGTCGAACGGCCGCCGGGGCGCGAGCACCGCCAGCACGCACACGACCACCTCGCCGGGTACGTGCCACCAGCCGACCTCACCGAGGAACTCGCCGCCGACGAAGAAGAGCAGGGCGCAGGCCAGCGGCCACTGGCGGCGGAGCAGGGGCCGCCACCCGAGGTGAGTGCTCTCCACGGGACCTCACCGTAGGTGGTCGCGCCGCGGGGCGCGTCCGACCCCGGTCGGGTGGACCGTCAGCCGCGAGGCTGACCCGAACGCCTGCGGAAACACACCAGTGGCCGATGTCGGATGACGAATCCCGGGGTGACTCTTGAGTGGTGAGTCGGGGAACGGGAGGAACACCATGTTCGGAGTGGTCGCTACTTGGGCGGGCGCCGTGCTGGGCCTGCTGGTGCTGGTCCTGATGGCGTTGTCGGGCGTGCTGGTCGATTCCGAGCGCTGACCCGGACGGCTACCGGGCGTGTCGGGACAGGCTCAGCCGCCGGCACCTTCGACGCGCCGCCGGAGCAGTTCGGCGAGGCGTCCGGGTGACTGGGGGCGGGTCGTTTCCGCGAGGGCGGGGGCGAAGCGGGCGGGACCGCCGGCGCGGGCACGGCGGGCCACAGAGGGGTCGAGGCGGAAGGCGGGCCGGTTGCCGGAGTGGCGTTGCCGCGAGCGCAGCCACGACAGCCGGTGCCGCGATTCGGCGTGGTGGTCGGTGATGGTCACCGACGCGAGGTCGAACGAGTGCAGCACGGCCCGGTTCAGCTCCACCACGGCGCGGTCGCGCCACAGCGAGCGCTCGGTGGACGTGTCCAGGCCCAACGCCTCGGCAACGGGCCGGGCCGCACCGTAGGCGTGGTCGTCGGCGAGGCTCCTGGCGCCGATCTCGGAGCCGACGAACCACGAGTTGAACGGCGCGGCGGGGTAGGTGACGCCGCCGATGGTCAGCCGCATGTTCGTGATCACGGGCACCGCGTGCCAGCGCAGGCCGAGCCGGCCGAACCAGGGCAGCTCGGGGTGTTCGAGCATCACCTCGTGCACCACGTCGGGCGGCACGTCGAACAGCCGCACGCCCTCGTGCGCGGTCTCCACCACGAGCGGCAGCAGGTCGAAGCGGCCGGTCGGCGTCGGCGCCCGCCACCCCATGCCCTGCACGGCGTCGGTGAACTCGCGGTAGCGGCGGTCACCGGTGCCGTCGCCGTAGCCCGCGTACCGGACCAGCTGCTCGTTCCAGATGCACGGCCCCGGCGCGGTCGGGGTGTCCGGCGCGAACACCGTGACCAGGGGGCGGATCTCGCCGCCGTTGGTGGCCAGGCGCAGGTGCTCGACGCATTCGGCGGCCACGGCGCCCGCGTTGCGGAAACCGCGCAGGTCGCGGACCTTGAGCCGGCGCCACGGCACGCCGCTCGTGCACCAGCCGGAGTCGCGCAGCGCGATCCGCGCGCCGTAGGCGAGTTCGTGGGTGGTGTGGCGGTAGGTGCCGGTCTCGGCGATCTCGTCGCGGACCTCGCTCAGGCGGGGTCCGACGGGGCCGGCTTCGGGGTGGGCGATGTGGAACATGCGGAGGAAGCCCTCCGCCGCATCCACGTCGAACGTTATCGGTTCGTTGTCTACTACGGTCACGGGCGGCAACCGTAGTTGCGGATCGGCGTCACACGTCACTGCCAGACGGGGCACATCGGGTGATCGACAAACCCCACCGATCCGGTGACGAATCCACGCGCAGTCGCCGCATCGTCCATTCGGAGCCGTGACTTTATGCCACGGTCAGGTGAGTTATCCCCGCTCGAACATCAGGTCGTGGCTGATCCGCTCTTCCTCGACCGCCCGCTGCTCGAACTTGGTCACCGGCCGCCACTGCGGCCGCGGCGCCCACCCGTCGTACCGGTTGCGCAGCAGGGGCTCGGCCGAGCACACGTGGAGCATCTGCTCGGCGTACTCCTCCCAGTCCGTGGCCAGGTGCAGCACGCCACCGGGCCTGAGCCGCGTCGCCACCAGGTGCACGAACTCCGGCTGCACGAGCCGGCGCTTGTGGTGCTTCTTCTTCGGCCACGGGTCGGGGAAGTAGATCCGCACCTCGGCGAGCGCGCCGGGCTCAACGTGCTCGGTGAGCAGGTCGACCGCGTCACCGCGCAGGACCCGCAGGTTGGTCGCGTCGAGCGCCTCGGCGCGCAGCAGCAGCTGCGCCAGGCCGGGCTTGTAGACCTCGACGGCCACGTAGTTGACGTCGGGCGCGGCGGCGACGAGCTGGGAGGTGGTCTCGCCCATCCCGGAACCGATCTCGAGGACCACCGGCGCCTCGCGCCCGAACCACTCGTCGAAGTGCACGGGACCGGCCGGGAGCGCCTTGACCTCCTGGCCCAAGCGCTCCCAGTGGCGGTCCCATGCGCGCTGCTGCCCCACGGTCATCCGTTCGCCGCGTTGGACGTAGCTGACGACGGATCGGTGGTGCGGCGGTCGCTGGTGGCTGGACGTCACGGGCGTACAGCCTAGGTGGTGCGCTAAGCGATGTTCTCCAGGTCCTCGATCTGCTCGCGCAGCTCGGCGGGGGTGAACTCGATGGGTTGGCGCTGACCGGGGCCCCGGTGCGCGGGGAGCAGGTCCACGAAACCGGGGTGCCGGTCGGTGAACTGCACGGTGGTCGGCTCGGCGGGGCCGTAGACGCCGCTCTCGGACGGCACGAACTCCCAGTAGCCGACCTCGCCCTCGGTCGCCCAGGGGACGAACACCCAACCCGGTCGGCTGCCCAGCAACCGGGTCACCTCGTCCTCCAGGGCGAACGCCGCCGCGCGCGAGGCGATCCTGCCCCGGTCCAGGGCCCTGAGCCACCACGGTGCGGGTGCGTCGGGGCCTACCGCGCGGAACATGGCGAGGACTTGCTGTTCGTCGGCCTTGTGGATCCAAGCCCGACGCGTCTGTGCGGGTGAGTCGGCGACACCGACCCCTCCCGCCGCTTCGATCGCGTGCGACCATTCCAACGCCAACATCGGTTCGACGCGAAGGGCGTGGTCGCGTTGACGGGGCAGCACCTTCCTGGGCGGCTCCTTCGACCCGGTGGCCGACTGGTCGGCGTTCAGGTCCGGATCAAGCACCGTCACGGGTTCACCTCCGGTGGGTTCCTTGACGGGGGGTATCCGAATTCGCGTGCGGGCAGGCGCCCACCTCACGATTCGCGCTTTCCATCTGACCCGGTTCAGAAGCGCTTGTCATGGGGCTGTGCCGGAGTTCACGACGTCTTAACGAACGGCTTACTCCGCTTGCCCGAATCCAGATCTGTGAAACATGATTGAGATGGAATATCTGTGATCCCGAGCACAGGGGGAATTGGGTGACGGGGAGAGCGGTGGCCGCCGCGATCTTGATCGCGATGGTGGTCCCGGGCGTGGCCCGGGCGCAGACGATCGAGGAGCAGCAGTGGCACCTGGACGCGTTGGGCGTCCAGGCCGCGCACGCCACCACGCGCGGTGACGGCGTGGTGGTCGCGGTGGTCGACTCGGGCGTGGACGACACCCGACCCGACCTCGCCGGCGCGTTGCTGCCGGGCACCGGGTTCGGCTCGGCGGCGGGCACCGACGGCACCGAGGACAACGACGGCCACGGCACCGCGATGGCGACGCTGATCGCCGGCCGGGCGGTGGACGGCGGCGCGCTCGGCGTGGCGCCCGGCGCGATGATCCTGCCCGTCTCGGTCGGCGCGGACGGCGACAAGTTCACCACCGCGTCCGTCGCCGAGGGCGTGACCTGGGCCGTCGACCAGGGCGCCGACGTGATCAACCTGTCGCTGACCTCGCTGGCCACGCTCACCCCGGACCTGCTGCGGGCGGTCAACTACGCGTTCGACCACGACATCGTGGTGGTCGCGGGCACCGGCAACGACGGTGACGAGCACGTGGGCGCGCCCGCGAACATCAAGGGCGTCATCGCGGTCTCCGGCACGGTCAAGGGCAACGGGGTCTGGCCGGAGTCCAACACCGGCCCGGAGACCGTGCTGGCGGCGCCCGCGCAGCGGATCGTGACGGCCGTGCCGCTGAAGGTCGTGGACACCGGCTACGCCGAGGTGGACGGCACGAGCGCGGCGACGGCGCTGGTCTCGGGCGCGGCGGCGCTGGTGCGCGCCCGCTACCCGGAGATGGACGCGGGCAACGTGGTGAACCGGCTCATCGCGACCGCGACCGACCTGCTGGCACCCGGCCGGGACCACGCGACCGGGTTCGGCCAGGTCGACCCGGTCGCCGCGCTGACCGCCGAGGTGCCGCCGGTGGAGCGCAACCCCCTCGCGCCGCCGCCGCGCACGTCTACGGCCGTGCCGCCGACGTCGGACCAGGGGCTCGCCGTGCCGCCTTCCGACGTGGACAGTGGCACCCGGCTGCTGGTCGCGTTCGGCGGTTTGACCGCGGTGGGTGCCGTGGTGGCGGTGGTGAGCCTGCTGCTGGCCAGGCGCACTCGAATCCGGCGCGCGCCGGTTCCGGTCGTGACCGAAATCCCGCCGCCGTCCGACGACTTCTGGCGCAACGACCGCTTCTGACGTGTGCGCGCGGTCGGCGAATCCGTTTCCCGCCCACTGCGACGGGAACCGGTCGTCACTCGGCCGCGTGGTATTCCACGGATTCCTTCGTGAGTTGCATGAAGGCCTCCTCCAGCGAACCGAGTTGCGGGCTCAGCTCGTGCAACGTGATGCCGTTCGAGGCGGCCAGCTCGCCGATGAACGACGCCTCCACCCCGTGCACGACGAGCGCGCCGTCGGACCCCGCGGCGTCGGCGATGCGGGCGCGTCCGTCCAGCAGCTCGCGCAGCCGGTCGAGCTGCGGGGAGCGGACCCGGACGGTGTCCTCGGTGGCGTCGGAGATGAACTGCTCGGTGCTGGTCTGCGCGATGAGCTTGCCGCGCCCGATGACGATCAGGTCCTGCGCGGTCTGGGCCATCTCCGACAGCAGGTGGCTGGACACGAACACGGTGCGTCCCTCATCGGCGAGCCGGTGCATGAACTGGCGGATCCAGAGGATGCCCTCCGGGTCCAGGCCGTTGACCGGCTCGTCGAACAGCAGCACCTCGGGGTCGCCGAGCAGCGTGCCCGCGATGCCCAGGCGCTGGGACATGCCCAGGGAGAACCCTCCCGCGCGGCGCTTGGCGACCTGGGTCAGGCCGACCAGGTCCAGCACCTCGTCGACGCGCCGGTCCGGGATCCGGTTCGACCTGGCCAGCCACTGCAGGTGCGCCCGCGCGGACCGGTTCGGGTGCACCCACTTCGCGTCCAGCAGCGCGCCCACCACGCGCAGCGGCTGCTTGAGCGACCGGTAGTCCTGACCCTTCACGGTGACCTTGCCGCGGGTGGGGTTGTCCAGGCCGAGGACCATCCGCATGGTGGTGGACTTGCCCGCGCCGTTGGGTCCCAGGAAACCGGTGACCCGACCCGGCTGGACGCTGAACGACAGGTCGTCCACGGCCACGGTCTTGCCGTAGTGCTTGGTGAGGCCGGTCGCTTCGATCATGACATCTCCCGTCCGATCCAACCGCTGTGCCGAACCTATGGCAGAAGAGCCCGGGCCACCCCCCGAAGGTGACCCGGGCTCCCCCTTTCCCCCGTCCACGCCCACCGGCCCCCGGCGCCGGTCACGCGGTGCTCCCCTTACGCGTCCCGCCGCTTCACGACCACCAGCGAGATGATGAAGATCGCCAGCGCGATGGCGGCGAAGTAGCCGAACGAACCC
This sequence comes from Saccharothrix sp. CB00851, assembly GCF_001905065.1. NCBI lineage: Bacteria > Bacillati > Actinomycetota > Actinomycetes > Pseudonocardiales > Pseudonocardiaceae > Saccharothrix > Saccharothrix sp. CB00851. The sequence continues at coordinate 832,108 of NZ_LWLC01000001.1, read as the reverse complement.
CACGGGCTCAGCTCGCCGGCCACGGGCGGTCCCTCCCCGGTCGGGATGCCGCTCTCGTCCGGGTCACCGAGGACGAACTTCTGGGCCACCCGGAACGGCAGCCACTTCTGGATGTCGTCACCGATGTTCGGGATGAGCCCGACCAGGTTCTCCACGACCAGCGCGTACACCAGGATGATCGACACCGCGCCCGCGGTCTGCCGCACCAGCGCGCCGACGCCCAGGGCGAGCAGCGCGCCCGCCGCGAACACCAGGCCGACGCCCACGAGGTGCCGCCAGTCGTTGGCCGAGTCCAGCGCCAGGGGGGAGCCGTCGTCGGCGAGCACCCGGCTCAGCCCCCACGAGGCGAACGCGGCGACCAGGCCCACCACACCCGAGAGCAGCATCACGACGACCGCCTTCGCGATCATCGGCGAGACGCGGTCGGGCACCGCCTGGAACGTCGCCTTGATGGTGCCGAAGCGGTACTCGGTGGTGACCGCCAGCGCGGCCATCACCATGACCACGTACAGCCCGAATTCGTAGACGAACACCGTGCCCATCACGGGCATCGGGCCGCCCCAGTTCAGCGCGAAGACCGCGGCGAGGCCGACGGTCAGGCCGACCGCGAGCAGCATGCACCACCAAGGCGAGCGGGTGGAGAAGAGCTTGATCCGTTCAACGGCGAGCAGAGTCATCGGTGGTCACTTCCCCGTCTCGGCGAGTTCGGCGTGGTACTCGACAGAATCGCCGGTGAGCTGCATGAATGCCTGTTCGAGCGAACCGCGCTGCGGGCTCAGCTCGTGCAGCACCACACCGCTCGCCGCCGCGATGTCCCCGATCTCGTCGCTCTGCGCACCCGACACGGTGAGCGACCCGTCGGTGTCCTCACGCACGGTGAATCCCTTGTCGACGAGCATGGCGCCCAGCTTGTCCGCGTGCGGGCTGCGCACCCGGACGGTGTTCTCGGTCGACCGCTCCACGAACTCGGTGGTGCTGGACTGCGAGATGAGCTTGCCGCGCCCGATGACCACGAGGTCCTGCGCGGTCAGCGCCATCTCCGACAGCAGGTGGCTCGACACCAGCACGGTGCGGCCCTCGGCGGCCAGGCCCTGCATGAACTGGCGGATCCAGAGGATGCCCTCCGGGTCCAGGCCGTTGACCGGCTCGTCGAACAGCAGCACCTTCGGGTCGCCCAGCAGGGCGCCCGCGATGCCGAGCCGCTGGGACATGCCCAGCGAGAAGCCACCCGCGCGGCGCTTGGCGACCTTGGTCAGGCCCACCATGTCGAGCACCTCGTCCACCCGGCGGCCCGGCAGGCCGTTGGACTTGGCCAGCCACTGCAGGTGCGCCCGCGCAGAGCGGTTGGGGTGCACCCACTTGGCGTCGAGCAGCGCGCCGACGGTGCGCAGCGGTCGGTCGAGCTGCGCGTACGGCTTGCCGCCGATCAGCACCTTGCCCGCGCTCGGCCGGTCGAGGCCGAGGATCATGCGCATGGTGGTGGACTTGCCCGCGCCGTTCGGGCCGAGGAAGCCGGTGACCCGACCCGGTTCGACGGTGAAGGACAGGTTGTCCACCGCCACCGTCTTCCCGTAGCGCTTGGTGAGGCCGACAGCCTCGATCATGGTTTCTCCCCTGGACGACACATCCCCCGCAACTGGGCTGAACCTTGCCGTGTCCACGGGGTCCCGCACATCGGTCTGTAGTTGACTCGTGCGTGCGACTTCAGTCTTATCGTTGTCACTACCTCGGTTGTAGTAATCCGTGTTCACCCTGAGTTGCCGGCCGCGTGTGTCCTACGTTCAGAACGCGTGTGTCCTACGTTCAGGACCCCTGAGTTCAACGCTCAGGACGGCCGGACCAGCCCGTGCCGGTACGCCAGCGCGACCAGCTGCGCCCGATCGCGCGCACCCAGCTTCGCCAGCGCACGGCTGATGTGCGTCTTGGTCGTGGCCGGGCTGATCACCAGCTCACGGGTGATCTCCTCGTTGCTCAACCCCTGCGCGGCGAGCGCGACGACTTCCCGTTCCCGCGTGGTGAGCTGGTCGAACACCCCGTGGTCCACGGCCGACGGCTTGGTCATCCGGGCGATCAGCCGCCGGGTCAGCCCCGGCGACAGCAGCTCCTCGCCGCCCGCCACGACCCGGATGCCGTGCAGCAGCTGCGCCGGGTCCGTGTTCTTGAGCAGGAACCCGCTCGCGCCCGCGGCCAGGCCCTCGACCACGTAGTCGTCCTGGTCGAACGTGGTCAGGATCGTGCCCGGCGCCAAGGTACGCAGGTTCACCCTCGGCGGTACCAACATCAACGGCAAGGACATGGACATGACCCGCATCGACGAGGTCGTGCCCGCCGGTGCCCGCGAGGTGTGGGAGGTCGACAACATCACCTTCTCGCACAACTTCCACATCCACGAGGTGGCGTTCACGGTGCTGGACGTGGACGGCGAGGCGCCGCCCGAGCACCTGCGCGGCCCGAAGGACACCGTGTTCGTGGAGGGGAAGACGAAGGTGCGGCTGGCGGTGGAGTTCGGCACGCACGCCGACCCGAAGACGCCGTACATGTACCACTGCCACATCCTCAAGCACGAGGACAAGGGCATGATGGGCCAGTTCGTGATCGTCGCGCCGGGCACCGAGGACCAGACCCCGCGCACGCTCGCGTCCGCGGGCCACCCTCACTAAGCGCCGAAGTACCGGTCCAGCACGGCCGCCGCGCCGTCCTCCACGATCGTGCCGGTGACCTCGTCGGCGGCCTCCTGGACGACGACCGGCGCCTGACCCATGGCGACGCCGTGCGCGGCCCACCGCAGCATGGCCACGTCGTTGGAGCCGTCGCCGATGGCCAAGGTGTCCTCTTCCGCCACACCGAGCTTGGACCGCAGGTCCTCCAGCGCCGCGCCCTTGGTCACGCCGGGAGGCGACAGCGTCAGCCACGGCTCGTTGTGGTCGCACGACGCCGTCACGCCGGGCAGCTCCACGTCCAGCATCCGCAGCGCCAGCTCCTCCGGCGTGCGGCCGACCCACCGCATGACCAGGCGTGACGTGGGCGTGGCCACCAGCTCGGCGTACGGCACCTCGCGCACCTCGCCCCACAGGTCGCCGTCCGGGAACCGGCCGAACGCGAGGTTGCCCACCCCGGTCAGCTCGACCGCGAACACCGAGTCGGGCAGCAGGGCGCGCAGCCGTTCGACCGAGGGGCCGGGGTCGAACTCGACCTTCCGGATCACCTCGCGGGTGGTCGTGTCCCACCAGACCGCGCCGTTGGAGCAGATCGCGGTGGTGCCGCGCAGGCCGAGGTCGTCCAGGATCGGCAGGGTGCCGACGAGGCTGCGGCCGGTGGAGAGGACGACGTGGGCGCCGTCGGCGACGGCGCGGCCGATGGCCGCGCGCACGGCGGGTGCGACCTCCTCGCGGCCCACTGGCGTGATCGTGCCGTCGATGTCCAGGGCGATGAGGCGTGGTCTCCAGGTCACTGGTGTCACCCTACTGGGCGACCATTACTGAACCGTGGTTCAATAATGCGCGTGGCACGACCGAAGACGATCACGGATGAACGGCTGCTGGCCGCGGCGGCGGAGGTGATCGGCCGCAAGGGGCCGGGCTTCACCGTCGCCGACGTGGCCGAGCGGGCGGGCGTCTCGGTGGGCACGGTGGCCGGGCGGTTCGGCTCGAAGAGCGGCCTGCTCCAGGCGCTGACCAGGCAGACCATGGACGGGAACGTGCGGCGGATGCACGAGGCGGCAGCCGCCGCGGCGAACCCGGAGGACGGGTTGCGGGCGGCGCTGCTGACCTGGTTCGAGGGCATGACGGACCCGGTCGAGGCGCAGAACCACCTGGCCCAGCTCGGGGTCGACCTGATCGACCCGCAGCTGCGCGCGCTGCTCGCCGAGCTGTACGCGGCGACCGAGCGGACCGTGGTGGAAATCACCCGACCGGTGGACCTGCCGCACGGTCCGCCACCGGAACGCGCGGGGCGGGTGCTCACCGGGTTGCTCTACGGCGTGTCGATGGACTGGTCGGTCCGGCCGCGCGGCGAGCTGGCCGACCGGCTGGCGCAGGACGTGGACGCGGTGCTGGACGCGTGGAAGGGGAGACGATGAAGGCGTTGGACGGCAAGGTCGCGGTGGTCACGGGGGCGACGCGGGGCGCGGGACGTGCCATCGCGGTCGAGTTGGGCGCGGCGGGCGCGACGGTGTTCGTGGGCGGTCGGTCGACGCGGGAGCGCAAGTCGCCGATCGGCCGGGACGAGACGATCGAGGAGACGGCGGAGCTGGTCACGGCGGCGGGCGGCCGGGGCATCCCGGTGCGGTGCGACTTCACCGTGCCCGCGGACGTGGACGCCCTCCGCGCCCGCGTCGAGTCCGAAGCCGACGGGCGGCTGGACGTCCTGGTGGACGACGTGTGGGGCGGCGAGGCGGACACCGAGTTCAAGGTGTTCTGGGAGCAGGACCTCGACCGCCAGCTGCGGATGTGGCGCAACAGCATGGAGGCTCACTTCGTCGCGCTGCACCGCCTGCTGCCGCTGCTGGTCCGCAAGCCCGGCGGGCTGCTGGTCGAGGTGACCGACGGCGACAGCGACGACTTCTACAGCGAGTCGCTGGCCTACGACTCGGTGAAGGTCGCGATCCGGCGCATCGGCACGGTGATGGCGAAGGAGCTGGAGCCGTACGGCGGCACGTCGGTCGCCGTCACGCCCGGGTTCCTGCGGTCGGAGCAGATGCTGGAGCACTTCGGCGTCACCGAGGAGAACTGGCGCGACGCGATCGACAAGGAACCGCACTACGCGATGTCCGAGACGCCGCGCTACCTGGGCCGCGGCGTGGCGGCGCTGGCCGCCGACCCGGACCGCCACCGGTTCACCGGCAAGGCGCTCGCGTCGTGGACCCTCATGCGCGAGTACGGCTTCACCGACCTGGACGGCTCGCGGCCGGACTGGGGCCGCTGGTACGAGGAGGTCTTCAAGCCGGGCGTCGACCCGACGACGGCGGACGCGTCGAAGTACCGGTGAGGGAAACCTCTCAGGCGGAACCTGTTCACCGGGAATTCGCCCCATTTCCGCGTAGTGGTCAACATTGCGTGCCTCCGGTCGATCGGTCGCTTATTCACTCGATAGGGTGCTGACCGGTTGAAGTGCCCCCTCTAGTTTCGAACATGACCACTCCAATGCGGTGTGGCTCTGTACAGGGGGTCAAGAAGAATGTCCAGCAAGGCTCTCATCGGCATGCGCGCGAAATTGGGCGTCGTCGTTCTCGGTATCGGTTCGCTGCTGGTGGCGCCCGCCTTCGCGGGTGCCACCGCGGTGCCCGTCGCGGAAACGGTCCGGGAGATCTCGGTCGAGTCGTCGGCGGGGGTGAACGCCAACTCGGTGCTCACCCTCACCTTCGACAAGCCGGTCGCCAAGGCCGAGGCCGAGCGCTACCGGCAGGAACTTGCGGCGCAGTCGGTCGTGCAGACCGAGGACGTCGACTACATCTCCTGTGAAGGGGATCTGACCAGGTCGGACGCGAACGGCACGTGGACCGTGCAGTACGTGTGCTTCAGCGGTTACGGCACGATCCCGTGGGGTTTCCGGCTTTCCCAGGCGGTGCGCAACATCGTCGTCGGACTGGTCACCGAGGACGGCCTGCGCTGGTGGCGCAACGGTGCTTCCCAGCCCAAGAACGCCGGCCACGTGGTGCCCGCGGATTACCACTTCCACGGCACGATGAACCCGGTGTACCACTACAACACGGTTTCCTACCAGGACTACATGACGTTCCGGCACAACGTCGGCCCCGGCGGCACCGGCAGCGTCACCTTCGCGGGTTCGGTCGAGACGCTACCGTAGCCCACAAATGACGAACACGATCGAATACGTGCGCGAGGTCGCCCGAGCGGTGCTGCACCGCTTGGGCGACCCCGCCCCGCGCTGGGAAGTGCTGTCCGTGACGCCGCACCACGAACTCCACGTCACGCCGGCGGGTCTCGCCGCGCCGAACAGCGTGCTGGTGACCATCGGCGACGGCGGTACGACCGTGCAGGTCTACTACTCGCTGGACGTGCCCGCGGACCTGGCGACGGCGACCACGGCCGGCCAGATCCAGGACCACGCCATCGAGCACACCGCAGGTGCGGCCCTGCCGCCGTGCCCGGGCCACCGGCACCCGCTGGCGGCGCGTCCGCTGGACGGGGTCGCGTCGTGGACCTGCCCTCAGGACCCCGCGCACCACACGGAGCCGATCGTGCCCTGAGCCGACGCCGGGTCAGACGTCGCCGGGTCGGACCAGCCCCGTCTCGTAGGCCAGCACCACGGCCTGCACCCGGTCGCGCAGTTCGAGCTTGGCCAGGATGCGGCCGACGTGCGTCTTCACCGTGGCCTCGGACAGGAACAGCTTGCGCGCGATCTCGGTGTTCGACAGCCCCTTGGCGATCAGCACGAGCACCTCGCGCTCCCGCTCGGTCAGCGCCTCCAACACCGCCGCGTCACGCAGCTCGCCGCCGCTCTCGCCGAGGAACCGGCTCAGCAGCCGCTTGGTCACCGAAGGTGACACCACCGCGTCGCCGCTGGCCACCGCGCGCAACGCCGACACCAGGTCACCGGGCGGCGTGTCCTTGAGCAGGAAGCCGGACGCGCCGTTGCGCAGCGCCGACAACGCGTACTCGTCCAGGTCGAACGTGGTCATCACGAGCACCTTCGCGGTGCCCGCCTCGGCGATCCGCTTGGTCGCCTCGACCCCGTCGAGCACGGGCATGCGCACGTCCATCAGCACGACGTCCGGCCGCAGCCGGTCGGCCAGCTGCACGGCGTCGAGCCCGTTGGCCGCCTCGCCGACCACGTCGACGTCCTCTTGCGCGCCGAGCACCATCCGGAAGCCCATGCGCATGAGCTCCTGGTCGTCCACCAGCAGAACCCGGATCACGAAGTCACCTTTCCCCGCCGACCGGCACCCTACGACGGGACCAGCGGCAGCACGGCACGGACCCGCCAACCGCCACCCGGGTTGGGCCCCGCCTCCAGCGTGCCGCCGAGCACGCCGGCGCGTTCGCGCATGCCGATCAGGCCGTTGCCGCCGGACACCGCGACCAGGTCGTGCGGCGTGCCGAAACCGTCGTCGGCCACCTCGACCTCGACCTGGTCACCCGCCTGCGTGACCCGGACGGTCGCCGTGGCGCCGGAGCCCGCGTGCTTCAGCGTGTTGGTCAACGCCTCCTGGACGATCCGGTAGATGCCCAGGCCCAGGCCCGCGGGCAGCGCGGACAGGTCGCCGAACGTCTCCAGCCGGACCGGCAGCCCGGCGGCACGGCAGTTGTCGGCCAGTTCGTGCAGGTCACCGGCATCGGGCTGGGGCACCCACTGGGTGCCCGACCGGTCCTCGGAGCGCAGCACGCCCAGCAGCCGCCGCAGCTCGGTCAACGCCTGCCGCCCGGTGTCGGCGATGGTCCGCACCGCGGCCTCGGCCAGGTCGGGGTTGGTCTTGATCGCGTAGCTCGCGCCGTCGGCCTGCACCACCATCACGCTCACCGCGTGCGCGACCACGTCGTGCAGCTCGCGGGCGATCCGGGACCGCTCCTCACCCACCGCGATCCGCGCCTGCTGGTCGCGTTCGGTCTCCAGCAGCTTGAGCCGCTGCTCCAGCTCCCGGTTGTAGGCGCGGCGGGCGCCGACGAACTCGCCCATCGCCCAGCTGAACGCGAAGATGACGGCGATCACGAACACCGCGAACGCGGCGTCGGTCGTGCCGCCCATGGGCACGATGGCCCACACCAGGGTGCCGATGGCCAGCCAGATCGCGTACAGCAGGCCTTGCCGCCTGCCGACGTACGCGACCATCGTGTACAGCGCGATGGCCAGCGCGAAGTCGCCCATCCGGATCGGCAGCCCGGTGTCGAGGCCGCCGTGGGTGAGCAGCTGCACGATCCCGCCGAACAGGATCACGTAGGACGAGCCGAGCGGGTACTTGCGGCGGAACGCGACCGGGACGATCAGCAGGACGCCGACGAACAGGAGCGTGGAACCGCCGATCTCCGACCAGCCGGACGCCAGCGAGACCACGTCGGACAGCAGCAGCAACCCGGCCATCAGGGAATCCCCGAAGACCGGGTGCGCTCGCATCCACAGGCTCAGCCGCCGCACGTGACCAGGTTAGATAGGGGTCGCGGGGACGCGCGTCGCGCCACGGGTTGACCCTCGCCTAGTCCTGCAGGCGGATGAACGGCTCGTCCTACCTCGTGGTCTTGACCTGCGTCGGGTCGATCTTGTCCTCGGCCCGCTCCACCCTCGGCGCGGGGGCGCCGTGCACGGGTTCGACCCGGGTCTGCGGCGGCACGGACCGCTGCTGCTCGTACTGGCGGTGCTCCTCGGCCATCTCGTCGGCCAGCTGCTGCTGGAGCTGCCGGTCGCGGATGCGGCCCAGGACCATCATGGTCACCGCGTGCACCAGTGCCAGGACCAGGAGCATCACGCCGAGCTTCACCACGACGTCCTTGACCGGGTCGCCGGTGTCGACCGAGATGATCGACACGATGGCGAGCATCCCGAGGACCACGAGGTGGAACAGCACGGTCGCCAGGCGGGTCATCGACCTGGCCGCCTCCGGGTCGCCGTACGCGCGACTCATGTACCCCTTGCCGCTGCGGTAGATCAGCTGGCCGTCGATCAGCACCAGCACCACGCCCAGCAGCAGGAACACCGCGTAACCCTGTTCCATGGGTGACCTCCCTCGTCGGTCGCGGAAATACCCCCGTCGCCGCGTTCGCAAACCGGACGCCACCCACACGTGGCACGATCTCCGGCGTGACGACGCAGGCCAAGCAGCTCGCCGGTCCGCTCTCGGCGGCGGTCGCGAACCTCTGCGTTGGCCTGCAGCCGCAGGTGTCGCCGGCGACCGCGGCGGGGTTCCGCGAGGTGCTGCGGCGGTTGTCCGCGCCGTTGCAGGTCGCCGTCGCCGGTCGGATCAAGTCCGGCAAGTCGACCCTGGTCAACGCGTTGATCGGGCGTCGCGTCGCGCCGACGGACGTGGGCGAGTGCACCCGGCTGGTGACCCGCTTCCAGTACGGCACGGTGGACCGGATCGAGGTGGTGTTCACCGACGGCCGCAAGCAGGTGCTGCCGTTCGAGGCGAACGGCTCGATCCCGCCCGACCTCGGCGTGGACGTCGACCGGGTGTCGCACATCGAGGCGTACCTGACCAACGCGGTGCTGCGGGACCTGACGGTGATCGACACCCCCGGCCTCGGGTCGCTCGACGCGGCGTCGGTGGCGCGCACCGAGGCGTTGCTGGGCGGCGAGCTCGACCCGGTCTCGCGCAACGCGGTCGCGGGCGCGGAGGCCGTGCTGTACGTCGTCACGCAGGGCGTGCGCGCGGACGACCAGCAGGCGCTGGCCGCGTTCACCGCCGCGACGGCGAGCCGCGAGGCCGGCCCGGTGAACGCGATCGCGGTGCTGAACAAGGCCGACACGATCGCCGCCGAGACCGTCGAGGGCTCGAACGGCGACACGTGGCAGGCGGCCGTGATGCTGGCCGAACGGCAGGCGCTCACCCTCAAGCCGCGGGTCGCCGACGTGCTGCCGGTGATCGGCCTGGTCGCCGAGTCGACCGAGACCGGCGGCTTCACCTCGGCCGACGCGGACGCGCTGCGCAAGCTGGCCGAGCTGGACGACGCGACCCGCGAGACCATGCTGATCTCGGCCGACCTGTTCGTGAGCTGGGAGTGCGAGGTGCCGGTCGGCACCCGCACCCGGCTGCTGGAGAAGCTCGACCTCTACGGCGTCCGCAAGGCGCTCGAAGCCGTGGACGCCGAGCCGGGCATCACCGCGGGCGCACTGCGCCGCAAGCTGCTCGACGCCTCCGGGCTGGACGGCGTGCGGGCCAAGCTCAACGCGGTGTTCCGGTCGCGCGCGGACGGCATCAAGGCCGCCGCCGCGCTGGCGTCGGTGACGTCGCTGGCCGCGGCCTCCGGCGACCCGAACGAGCGGCAGCGCGTGCACGACGCGATCGAGGTGCTGCTGGCCAAGCCCGAGGCGCACCAGTTGCGGCTGCTGGAGGCGTTGACGCTGGTCGCGTCCGGCGCCGTGGCGATGCCGAACGACCTGGTGGAAGAGGTGCTGCGGTTCGGCAGCTCGCCGGACGTGTCCGAGCAGCTCGGCCTGCGCGGCAGACCGCCGCAGGAGCTGATGGCCTACGCGCTGGAACGGGCGGGCTGGTGGCGTTCCTTCGCGTCGTTCGGCGCCACGCCCGCGCAGAGCCGGGTGGCGCACGTGGTGCACCGGGCGTATTTCCTGATCTGGCAACAACTGCGGGGACGGCGATGAGCGGAACGGAACAGGGCGGCACGGCGTCCGACCACGCTGTGGAGACGACGCTGGAGACGACCATCGCCGACGAGCTGCTGGACCAGGCGTTGGCCGAGCGGCGCGCGTTGGTGCAGCTGTGCTTGTACGCGCTGGACCGCGCCCGCAGCGCCGGGGTGGTGGAACGGCTCGAAGAGGGCCTGGCGGCCATCGGCGTGACCGCGCTGCGGCCCGACGGCGAGCGGTTCGACCCGTCGCGGCACGAGGCGGGCGGCACCGTGCCGACGCAGGACCCGTCGCTGGACGGCGTGGTGGCCGAGACCGAGGTGGTCGGCTTCGCCGATCGCGGCCGGACGCTGCGCGCACCCATCGTCACCGTCTACACCGCGCGATGAGCAGCCTGCCGCAGCTCGTCCGGCAGACCAGGGAGAAGCTGACCAACCTGGTTCGGGCGCTCGACCCGTCGGCCGCGTCGTTCGTGGAGACCCGCAAGGCGGGTCCCGCGTCGGTGGTCGTCGTCGGCGAGACGAACCGGGGCAAGAGCTCGCTGGTCAACGCCCTGTTGGCGACGCCGAACCTGTCACCGGTCGACGCCGAGGTGGCCACCGCGACCTACCTGGTGTTCCGGCACGGTGCGGAGTGGTCGGCCCGCGCCTGCTACGCCGGGTCGATGTCGCCGGTGCCGTTCGAGCGGTCCGAGATCGTGAACTGGGTGTCGGCCGCGCACGAGCTGCCCGAGGGCATGCTGCCGCCACGTTACGTCGAGGTCGAGGCACCGATCCCGCTGCTGGAGCGACTGTCCGTTGTGGACACCCCGGGCGTCGGCGGGCTGGACTCCGCGCACGGCGAGCTGGCCGCCGAAGCCGCCGCGACGGCGACCGCGCTGCTGTTCGTGGTCGACGCCTCGGCCCCGTTCACGCGCGGTGAGCTGGACTTCCTGCGCACGGTCGGCGAACGCGTCGAGACCGTGGTGTTCGCGTTGACCAAGGTCGACCAGTACCGGGGTTGGCGGCAGGTCATGGAGGCCGACCAGGCGTTGCTGGCCGAGCACGCGCCGAGGTTCCGCGGCGCGGTGTTCCACCCGGTGTCGTCGCGGATGTTCGAGCTGGCGGCCAAGGCGCCGAACCCGGACGCGGCGGCCATGCTGCGCGACCGGTCGGGGATCGGCGCGTTGCAGGAGGCGTTGCAGGAGCTGGTGGTCGGTCGGGCGGCGATGCTCGGCGAGGCCAACGGGCTGCGCGCGCTGGCGACCGTGCTGGACGAGCTGATCGCGCGCAACGAGGCGGACAAGCGTGCGCTGTCGTCGGGCGAGGAGGAAGCCGAGACGCTGCGGGAACGGCGCGACGAGCTGAACTCACAGCGCCGTTCGTCCACGCGCAGCTGGCAGGTGCGGCTGCGCGGCGAGGTCCAGCGGGCCCGGGTGGAGGGCGCGCACGAGGTCAGCCGCCAGATGCGGGACGTGCAGACGTGGTTCCGCACGGCCATCGACTCGGCCGACCGCGAGCGGCTGGCGGCGTTGCCGCAGGAGGTCGACACGGCGTTGCAGGTGGTGTCCGGCCGGATCAGCGCGGGGCTCGCGGTGCGGCTGTCCCGGGTCGCCGACGCGGCGCTGGCCGACCTGTTCTCGCCGGAGGAGCTGGCCGTGATCCGCGGCCAGTTCGCCCGCGGCGTGACGCCACCGGTCGTGCTGCGGCCGCCGGAGAAGCGCGCACCCACCGCCGAGGACAAGCTGCTGGTGTTCATGGGCGTGTCCGGCGGGTTGGGCGCGGGCAGGCTGGCCGCGCTGCCGCTGGCCGGGCTCGGGGTGGCGGCGCTGAACCCGATCGTGCTGCCGGTGACCATCGCCCTGGGGCTCGGCGCGGGCTGGTGGATGGCCCGGACCAGGAAGCACTCGGCCGACAAGCAGCACCTCAAGCAGTGGCTGTCGGACGCCATCGCGGACGCCCGTTCGACGGTGGACCAGCTGGTGGCCGAGCAGCTGATCGAGGCCGAGCAGCAGCTGTCCCTGGCGCTGGACGACGCGCTGGGCAAGCGGGTCGACGCGATCGAGGCCGAGCTGCGCGAGGTGGACAAGGCGCTGCGCATGGAAGCCGGCGAGCGCACCAAGGCACTGCAGACCGTCACCCGCCGCCTGACCGAACTGACCTCGGGCCGGGCGAAGGTGGACGAACTGCTGTCCCGCATCCGCGCCGTCCGCGACCGGGCGTGATCGCCTGCCCAGGTGGGCTCGCGTGTCGGAACTTCCCCCGCGGAACCGAACAGGCATAACGTGAGTCCAAGTGGCACAGGACGCGGGAGGGTGTGAACGGTGTACATCGACGAGACAGGCGCGGCCGACGGCGAGCTGAAGGTCACGGTCGGCGACGAGGAGTACACCGCCGAGGCGACCTACGACCTCGACCAGGACGGGGTCGAGGAGAGCGCGGTCGTGGAGACCGACGACGGCGGGCACCTCGCGTTCAGCGACACCGACGGTGACGGCGAGGCCGACCTGATGAGCTCGTTCGACGCGGACGGCGAGCTCACCGGCCAGGCCGAGTTCGACGAGGACTCCGGCGAGTGGGTCGCCGTGGAGCCGTCGGACGACCGCGGTGAGCAGACCAACACGAACGCCGGCAAGGCCATCGTGGTCGACACCGAGGACGGCAGCGACCAGAACGTCGGCCCCGCCACCGAGGACACCGACGGCGACGGCCGCGCCGACACCGCCGTGGTGAAGGACGAGGACGGCGACACCTGGCTGTTCACCGACGCCGACGGTGACGGCAGCGCGGACCTGGCCACCGAGATCACCCAGGACGGCGAGGTCACGGTGTCCCGGCACACCGGCGACGACGAGTGGACCGAGGTCGAGCACGGCCGCATCGGCGAGGACGGCAAGTACACGCCGGACAGCGACGAGGCCTGGTCGGAGGAGAAGGTCACGGTGTCGGGCGTGGTCCGCATCGACTCCGTCACCGGCCAGTGGATCAGCCCGAACTGACCCCTGCGGACGGCGACCTCCCCGAAAACCCGGGTGCGGGAGCGGTGTTCCTGTCGCGATGATGGCCGCATGGCCATCCGCCCGCTGACCGCCGACGACATCGCCACCGTCGTGGAGTTCTCGCTGCGCGCGTGGGCCCCGGTGTTCGACTCGTTCCGCGCCGTCCTGGGCGGGCCGATCTACGAGGCGCTGTTCCCGGACTGGGAGTCGACCCAGGCGCGAGCCGTCGAGGACGTCTGCCGGGACGACGCGACCGCCGTGTGGGTGGCCGACCGGCACGACCGCGCCGTGGGTTTCGTCGCGGTCCGAGTGGCGGACGGCGAGATCTACATGCTGGCCGTCGACCCGGACCACCAGCGGCAGGGCGTCGGCTCCGCGCTCACCGACTTCGCCGTCGACCGCCTGCGCGAAGCGGGCGTCACCCTGGCCGTCGTCGGCACCGGCGGCGACCCCGGCCACGCCCCCGCCCGCCGCACCTACGAACGCGCGGGCTTCACCCCGTTCACCCAGGTCCAGTACTACCGGCGCCTCGACGGGGCCGGTTCGTGAATCCGTTGGGGCGCAAGCGGGATCAGCGCCGAACGTGTGCTGGCCGCCCTTTCTGAAACGGTCGAGTAATCCGGGCATTTCGCTGCAGCAATTTTTGCGTCACTCCATGAGAGCGCTCTCACGCAGTTAACGTTCATACACCTGAACGTGTGGCGATCGCCGCACCGGCGACCCTTGCATTCAGGCGACTAAAGCCCAGGTCACAGCCGCATTTGCGGTGATCGGGTGCTGAATCGATTCCAGAATCGGTTTTGTGAGCCAGCCGACAGGCCAGATGTGCGTTACCCGGGATTAACCCGGCTAACCTCCGTCTATCCCTTAAACGGCACGCCCTCCACCGGGGCGGGCGGAGCCATTCCGAGAGGACGTCCCACCAGGACAACGGGGTCCGCCGTGGGCTGGCGCTCAGCTAGGAGACGAGACGAGATGACGGCAGTGACCATTCCCGGTCTCGACCACGCACCGACCACCCACGCGCGCCTGCTGTCCTGGGTGCGTGAGGTCGCCGAGCTGACCTGCCCCGATGAAGTGGTGTGGGCCGACGGCTCCCAGGATGAGTGGAACCGGCTCACCGCCAAACTCGTGGACGCGGGCACCTTCGTTCCGCTGAAGAAGAAACCCAACTCGTTCTGGGCGGCGTCGGATCCCACCGACGTGGCGCGGGTCGAGGAGCGCACCTTCATCTGTTCGGTGGACCCGCAGGACGCGGGCCCCACGAACAACTGGATGGACCCCGCCGAGATGAAGGCGATCATGACCGAGCTGTACCGCGGGTGCATGCGCGGTCGGACGATGTACGTGATCCCCTTCTGCATGGGCCCGCTCGACGCCGAGAAGCCGATGCTGGGCGTGGAGATCACGGACTCCGAGTACGTCGTCGTCTCGATGCACATCATGACCCGCATGGGCACGAAGGCGTTGGCGCGATTCGGCGACGACGCCGACTTCGTCCAGGCGCTGCACTCGATCGGCGCCCCGCTGGAGCCCGGCCAGGACGACGTCCCGTGGCCGTGCAACGAGACGAAGTACATCACGCAGTTCCCCGAAGAGCGGATGATCTGGTCGTTCGGCTCGGGCTACGGTGGCAACGCGCTGCTGGGCAAGAAGTGCTACTCGCTGCGCATCGCCTCGGTGATGGCGCGCGACGAGGGCTGGCTGGCCGAGCACATGCTGATCCTCAAGCTCACCTCGCCGGAGCGGAAGTCGTACTACATCGCGGCGGCCTTCCCCAGCGCCTGCGGCAAGACCAACCTCGCCATGCTGGAGCCGACCATCCCGGGCTGGAAGGTCGAGACCCTGGGTGACGACATCGCGTGGATGCGGTTCGGCGACGACGGCCGGCTGTACGCGGTCAACCCGGAGAACGGTTTCTTCGGCGTCGCGCCCGGCACCGACTACCACACCAACCCCAACGCGATGCGCACCATCGAGAAGGGGAACTCGCTGTTCACCAACGTCGCGCTGACCGACGACGGCGACGTGTGGTGGGAGGGCATGGGCGAGCCGCCCGCGCACCTGACCTCGTGGAAGAAGCAGGACTGGACGCCCGGCGGCGACGAGCTGTCGTCGCACCCGAACTCCCGCTACTGCACGCCGATCGCCCAGTGCGACATCAAGGCACCGGAGTGGGAGGACCCGAAGGGCGTGCCGATCTCGGCGATCTTCTTCGGCGGTCGCCGCGCCACCACGATCCCGCTGATCACCGAGTCGCGCGACTGGCAGCACGGCGTGTTCATGGGCGCCACCCTGTCCAGCGAGACGACCGCCGCCGCCGTCGGCAAGACCGGTGTCGTGCGGCGCGACCCGATGGCGATGCTGCCGTTCATCGGCTACCACGCCGGTGACTACTTCCAGCACTGGATCGACACCGGCAAGTCGGCCGACGCGGACAAGCTGCCGAAGATCTTCTACGTGAACTGGTTCCGCCGCGGCGAGGACAAGCGGTTCCTGTGGCCCGGGTTCGGCGAGAACTCGCGCGTGCTGAAGTGGGCCGTCGAGCGCATCGAGGGCAAGGCCGCCGCGGTGGAGACGCCGATCGGTCACGTGCCGACCGCGGCCGAGCTGGACCTGGAAGGTCTGGACGCCCCGCGTGAGGACGTCGAGGCGGCGCTGGAGTTCGACGCCGACGAGTGGCGGGCCGAGATCCCGATGATCGAGGAGTGGTTCGCCAAGATCGGCGAGAAGGTGCCGACCTCGCTGCGTGACGAACTGGAGGCGCTGAAGCTCCGCCTCGGCTGAGCCCTCACCCCCCTGAGACGTTCTCGGCGTGAGACCCGGTGGCCAACGGCGTCCACCGGGTCTCTTCTTCGTCCTGATCGCTACGCTCGGTGCCTGCGGGTCAAGGGTCGGGGCAAGAAGCTAGGAGAGCGTGAAGTGACGATGCCGAACGTTCCTGCGGTGCAGGAGGAGTACTTCGAGGATCAACCGACGGGCATCGAGCACGAGGTGGAGGAGGAGCGTCCTCCTAGCCACCCCTCCGTCCACGCGGACATCCGGGTGACCACGAAGCAGTTCTCGCTCCGCCACCTCATGGATCTCATCGAGGACCGCGGCCTCGAGTTGGCGCCGGACTTCCAGCGCAACCAGGTCTGGAGGCCGTCACAGAAGTCCAAGCTGATCGAGTCGATCCTGTTGCAGTTCCCCCTGCCGGCGTTCTACTTCGCGGAGACGGCCGACGGCGACCTGCGCGTCGTCGACGGCATGCAGCGGCTCTCGACCATCCACTCCTTCATGCGCCTCTCGGGCTTTTCCCTGTCCGGCGTGGAGTACCTGGACGAGGTCGAGGGTGCGACGTTCGATGAGCTGGCCCTTCCGTGGCGCCGGCGGATGGACAACACCCAGATCTTTGCCCACGTCATCGACCCCAAGACGCCGGCGTGGGTGACCTACAACATCTTCAAGCGGATCAACACCGGTGGTACGCCGTTGAAGCCCCAGGAGATCCGGCACTGCATGAGCACCCAGCGCAGCCGGGACTTCCTGAAGAGCTGTACGGCACTGCCGGAGTTCGATCAGGCGACCGGCTTCCGGCTGCGCAATAGCCCTCGCATGGACGATCGCGAGGTCGTGCTGAGGTTCTGCGCGTTTCGGCTGCTGGGCGTCGAGGGCTACCAGGAACGCGCCCAGGGCTCGATCGAGTCGTTCTTGATGGAGGTCACCAACCAGCTCGACGACCCCAAGCGTGTCGACGACGCCACCCTGGACCGCTTGCGCGAGGAGTTCCGCTCCGCGATGGTCAATGCCGCCATCGTGTTCGGTGATCACGCCTTCCGCAAGTGGCCTGAGTGGTCGGACTACCGCAGCCCCATCAACAAAGCGCTCTTCGAGAGCTGGGCGGTCGCGCTGGCTGATCTGACCTCGACCGAGGCGGAGGACCGCGCGGAGGCCATCGTGGCGCGTGCCCGCCACCTGATGAGCCACGACACCCGCTACCTCGACTCGATCAGCGTCGGCACCGGCGACTCGCGCAAGGTCGCCCACCGCTTCACCACGGCGCGGGACGTGGTGAAGCAGGCGTGATCACCCGGGTCGAGGTGAACAACCTCAAGCGCTTCCAGGACGCGTCGGTCTCACTGCGCCGGCTCAACCTGCTCACCGGACTCAACGGAACCGGCAAGAGCACGTTCATCCAAGCGCTGCTGCTGGCGAAGCAGGCTGCGGAGATCGGGCGGACAGGCACGGTGGCGCTCAATGACGTGCACGGCTTGGCGCTCGGCGAGGCACAGGAGACGCTGCACCCCTTGGCGGAGGAACCCGCGATCGTGGTGACGCTGGCGTACGGCGGTATTCGTATCCGCATCAGGTTCGACGTGCCCTCCAAGCGCTCGCTCAACCTGCCTTTCACGATGGACGCCGAGGTGCCGATCCTGGTGGAGGACTCCGGCCGGGCCTTCTGCTACCTGAACGCCGAACGGCTTGGCCCACGGGACCAACTGGCCATGACCAGCGCGGATGTCGCTGACCTGGGAGTCGGCCCGCGTGGCGAGTACACCGCGCAAGTGCTCGCCGCGCACGAGTCGACGAAGGTCGAGCCTGACCTGCTCCACCCCGAGACGGACTCCGACGTCAACCGTGGCGTCCGGACGCTCCGCACGCAGGTCGAACTGTGGGCTTCGGAGATCATCCGGCCGGTGGAGATCACCGCCGCGTGGCGGCCCGGGTTGAGCGCGAGCACCATCCGGTTCCGCGAGCCGGGGTTGTTCGGGAGCGAAATCCGGCCGGGCAACACCGGGTTCGGGTTCTCGTACGCGCTTCCGATCATCGTAGCCGGATTGCGCATGAAACCAGGTGCGTTGTTCATCGTCGAGAACCCCGAGGCGCACCTGCACCCGGCCGGGCAGTCGAAGATGGGCCGGTTCCTCGCCAGGTTGGCGGCCTTCGGAGTCCAGGTCATCGTGGAGACGCACAGTGACCACGTGCTCAACGGCGTGCGGCTCGCGGTGGCCGAAGGTGTCGCGGTGCCACCCGAGGAGGTGCTCGCCTACTTCTTCGATGAGGACTCGGCGAGCGGCCCCACCGCGATCGAGATGACGTCGAAGGGTGCGTTGACTTCGTGGCCGAAGGGGTTCTTCGACCAGATCGAGCACGATCTCGGCAGGTTGTCCCGTGCGGGCCGGGTGGCTCGCTGAGATGTACTACCGATTGGTGCTTGACGAGTCGAGTTTCGCGCTCGGCCCACATGACGTCGTGCAGGTGCGTCGTGCTGTGGCGGAATTGAACGACCTGCTCGAAGAGTTGCGTGAGGGGACCCATCCTGTCGCGGTGTGGTCCGACCTCTACGAGGCCGATTGTGGGGAGGGCCTCGTACTGCACGACCTGCTGTTCGATCCCGAACGCACACCGCTGGACCGCGATGAGCGGATGAGGCTCATGCAAGCGCTGGCCAGGTTGCCACACTGGGACGAGGCCACTCCGTCCGGCGTTCCGCTGGAAGTGAGTGTCGAGGACGCGCCCGAGGCGGTGTTCGCACCGACGGTCGGGTACGCCCTGCTCGCCGCCACACAGCGATTCAGCGTCGGGTGCGTGGTGTTGCCGCTGACGACGACCGGTGGTGGGCTGCGCAAGGTCCGCGGTGAGTGCGGCGACGGCGAAGTGTTCTTCTTCTCCTCGGCCGAGCGGTTGCCGCACTTCTGGCGTGCCACGATCACTCTGGAGAAGCCGTCGGAACAGGAGTTCTACCGGCGGGCGGCCG
This sequence comes from Saccharothrix sp. CB00851, assembly GCF_001905065.1. Lineage (NCBI taxonomy): Bacteria > Bacillati > Actinomycetota > Actinomycetes > Pseudonocardiales > Pseudonocardiaceae > Saccharothrix > Saccharothrix sp. CB00851. The sequence goes on along the minus strand of NZ_LWLC01000001.1, from coordinate 813,137 downwards.
ACGCCTTTCCCAACCTCGTGCTCCACCGCAAGTTGTCCTTCAGCTCGTTCGACGGCTCGTACCAGGATCTGCGAGAGCCGGTGCTGGCTGTTCTGGCGGAGATCAACGACGGCTTCGCGGTCGTGTGGGACGAGGTGAACGGCCAGCCGCGCGAGGTCGAGGTGCGGATGGGCTCGCGGGGGATCGACATGTCCCGTGAGAGCGTCAAGACGAGGGCCAGCCCCAAGCACATGGCGATGCGCGACGTGGATCATGACGGCGTGCGGTTCCGTTGCGAGTGGCATGCGAAGCTGGAGCGCCACCGCAACCGGATCCACTTCTCCCTGCCAGACCAGGCTCTCGGGGGTCGGATGCTCATCGGCATGTTCATCGATCACTTGCCGATCGCATGACCCCTGGCCAGGTCTCTTTTTGGTTGCTCGGAGTGATTTCCGGCTCGGCCGGAGGTACCAAGGAGGAGTGACCCAGCAGGACGATTTCCTGGGCGGCCTGCACTACGACCGCCCGCCGGAGGCGGAGGTCGGGCCGACTCCGGGAGTCGTGCGGTATCACCCGGTCGGGAGCGCTGCCGAACGGGCGCGTCCCCAGGTGTCGGCGTGGTGGCACGTGACCGGGTTCGTGCTCGGGGCGCTCGCCGCGGCGCTCGGGGCGTTCGCGTGGGGCTACGCGCTCGACCAGTTCGACGAGGTCCGGTTGCGCGGGCTGGTGGCGTTGGGACTCGCGGGACTGCTGGTGGGTCTGGTGTCGCTGGGGAAGCTGTCCCCAGCCGCGCCGCTGGCCGCCGGGCTGGCCGCGCTGACGGTTTCGGTGCTTTACGAACTGGGTACCTTTCCCCTCTTGCCGGTGCTCAGGCCGGTGTTCGAGAGCGGCGCACCGGTTCTGGTCGGCGTGTTGCTGGTGGTGTTGGCCTGGCGCCGGCGCTAGTTGTCCACAGGTTGTGGACAGAGCTGTGCACAGCCTGTGGGTCGGTTGTCCTCAGGCGGGCAGCGGGTTGCGCCCCAGGCCCCACAGCCGGCCGCTGAACGGGCGCGTCGCCTCGGCGTAGCAGATCGCCGACGTGTAACCCTCGGACCACGCCTGGCTGCCGAACGCGCGCCACGACGCGAAGACGTCTTCGCGCGGCGCGCCGACGTAGTTCGTGACGGCCCGCGCGCAGTGCTCGGCCGCCTTGGCGTTCACCTGTTCCAGCGACGGTGCGGGGTCCTGTGGACTACCCAGCGCGAGCACCCCCGGCACGGCTTCGGCCTTGTGCGGCTGGTCGCAGGTGGTGATCCCGGGGTCCTTGGCCTCGCCCGGTGACGCCGTCGCGCACAGCTGCACCGTGCCGAACCCTGCCGCCTTGAGCAGGTCCTTGGCGCCGGTCTTGCGCCGCACCCTGGTGCCGTCGGACTTCAGCTCCACCACCGTGCACACGCGCCAGCGGTCGCCCCTCGCCCAGCCGTCACGGCTCGGCCAGAACGCGTGCGCCTGCAGCCGGGTGGCGTCGTGGTCCGGGCTGCCCAGGTACGCGGTGAGCGCGGCACGGCACGCGGGCAGCGCGGTACGGCGCAGGTCGCGGTCGTTCGGGTACTCGGCGCCCAGGCCCTCCAGCACGCCGACCTCGGTCACCTCGGCCTCGTGCTCGGTCTTGCAGTCGAGCACCTCCAGGCCGGTGTCCGTGCACTGACCGGCCTTGGGCAGCTGGTCGGCGGTCGGGGTGAGGGAGGGGCGGACGACCTCCGCGTCCGGCACGCCCTCGACCGGGGCCGTGCAGGCGGCGAGCGACAGCGCGGCCAGTGCCACGACCGCCGCCCGCCAGCCCTTCACACGGGTCAGATTACTGACACCAGCGCGACGACTTGGTCGGCGATCGCCCGGCGGTCCCGCTCGAACGCCGCGTCGGTCAGCGCGGTCGGGTCGGCGGGCTGGCCGAGCACGGGCGTGTGCAGGTGACCGCCCGCGGTCGTGGTGGCGGACAGGCCGAGGCGCAGCCGGTTCGCCCGGTACATCGACTCGTTGGACAGGTAGTCGCCACCGCTGCCACCGGCCGCCGCGGCACCCGGCGTCGGCTCGTCCGTGCGGCAGCTCGTCGGACCCGTGCCGGGGACGGTGCCGGGGACCCACTCGCAGAACTCGCGGTTGTAGCGCACCGGGAACGGCGTGGTCCCGGCGTCGACCATGCGCTGGTGCGGCAACGTCGTCTCGATGAACTCGTGCGCGGGCTGTGGCCACCCGACCGCGTCCGGCACGACACCGGTCACCGGCACACCGTTGTTGTCCGCGCCACCGCCGCGCCACCGCCCGGCCCACCGCTCGACGTCGAACTGCCCCGGCCGACCCTGGCTGACCGTGACCAGGGCGTCCGCCCGGGCACCGAGCGCCGCGCCGTAGAACCGCTCCACGATCCCCTGGTCGAACGCGCCCCACAGCACCGGCAGCACGGCGGCCTCCACCACCACCGGCCCGGACGGCGTGCTGAGCACCTTCCCGTCCAGCCGCAGCGCCGCCGCGCCCGACGGGTTGCTGCGCCGCACGGACGTGCCGCTGAGCTGGAACGGGTCGAACCCGGTGACCGCGATCCGCCGGACACCGTCACCGAACCGCACCTGCTCCACACCCCGCGACGTGCGGTCGAACGCGTCGACCAGCCTCGCCCGCGCGGCCGCGTCGAGCTGCCACCCCTGCGGCTGCCACTGCCGCAGCGCCTTCGTCGCGAGCAGCCGCGCCCAGTACAGCGGCCGGTCGTCGTAGGGGTCCCAGGCCTGGGACGACTGCGCCCGCCGCACCGCCGCCCGCCACAGCTCCGTGCCGCCGGCGGCCACGTGGTACATCGCCTGGGCGTGCGAGATCGGCTCGCACAGGCGGGTGGTGAACCGGCTGACATCGTCGTCGAACCCGCCCAGCCGGGCCAATTCGGGCCCGACCTCTGGTCCGGTCGGCGTGAGCCGGTCGTCCAACCGCTGCTCTTCGACGGTGACGGGGGCGTTCGGGTCGAAGCACGGCGCGGGCTGCGCGTGCGCGACGCCGGGAAGGGAGAGGAGGGACAGACCGAGTGAGAGGCTGATCACTGCCTGGAGTCGTCTGGTCACCCGCCGATGCTGCCCACTCACCGGTTGGCCGAGGAACCCGCCGAACGTCCTCTGCGGTGTCCGGGTGAGGTCTTTTCACCCAAACGGGCACACAGCGCGAGAGCACCTTGCCACTATGAGTGCCGCTCACCGGGCCACCCCGTGTCGCCGAAGTTCCCAACCCCCGGAGGTCTCACCGTGTCGGCCGAGTTCGACCAACTCGTCGCCCAGTTCGAACAGTTCCAGTCCAGGCTCCACCGGGTCGACGAGCAGGTCGCCGGTATCGGGCAGATGCAGCAGGAACTGGCCTCGCTGGAGGTGGTGGCCACCTCGCCCGACCGGGCGGTGACCGTCGTGGCGGGGCCGTCCGGGGCGATCAAGGACATCCGGCTGACCGACCAGGCCATGCGCCGACCGCCGCACGCGCTGGCCGGCGCGATCATGGGGACGCTGAGGCAGGCCGTCGCCGAGGCCGCCCGACGCCAGGCGGGCATCGTGGAGAACGCCCTGGGCGACGACCTGCACCTCACCGACCAGGTGCTGGAGACCCAGGCCCAGCTGTTCGGCGTCTCGCCGCAGGAACTGCGCGCCATGACCGAGCAGGCCCCGCCGGCGCAGTCGCCACCTGCCGCCCCGCCGTACGCCGGTCCTCCGCCGATGGCACCGCCACCCGCCACCGGACCGCACCGCGTGCCACCGCCCGGCCCGGCCGCCCGTCCCGCACCGCCGCGCAGGCCGGCACCGCCGGAGGAGCCGGACGACTTCTCGCAGCGCCGGTTCCTGCGCGACGACGACCAACCGCCCGCACCGCCGAGGCCCGGCCCCGCGCAGAACGACGGCCGTTTCCTGAACCTTTTCGACGACGAGGACCGGTGAGCGACCGATGAGCGGCGGATTCGACGTCAACCCCGGGGAACTGCGTGCCTTCGCGGGCAAGCTCGACGGCCACCGCGGCACCGCCGCCGACATCGCGGGCCTGGTGGCCAAGGCGGACGTGGGCGACAAGTCGTGGGGCGTGGTCGGCCTGTTCGTCAAGGACGACTACACGCGGATGCTCGGCGACCTCAACGACCTGTTCCAGGCCCTGCAGGACGGCCTGCAGTCGGGCGCGGACAAGTTCAACGGCGCGGCGCAGGACTACGCCGCCCAGGAAGAAGCCGTGAAGCAGCTGCTGAACGGCCTGCAAGTCCAGCTCGACGGCAAGTAGGGGCGGGGAACCAGGGAATGGCTGAAGTAAAGACCGAGGCCGGCGGCGTCGAGATCACCGTCGGCGAGAAGGACACCAGCCAGAAGATGGCGGAAGCCGCCCCCTTCTACGGCAACTACCTCAAGATCAAGGAAGCGGCGGGCAAGGCCGAGGAGAAGGGTGGCGCCGAGGTCACCGGCCTGGTCTCCGAGGGCTCCGCGCTGATCGGCTCGCTCGGCACCTCCGCGCTGGGCATCGCCACCGACCCGATCGGCTGGTTGGTCGGCCAGGGCCTGAACTTCCTGATCAGCGTGGTGCAGCCGCTGGAGGACGCGATCCACTTCGTCAGCGGCGACGGGCCCGCGCTGGCACAGGCGGCGGAGAACTTCAACGCCATCGGCGAGGGCGTGGCCAAGCTGCGCGACCAGTTCGACGCCGACCTGGCCAACTCGGTGACGAGCTGGGGCGGTTCCGCGTCGGAGGCGGCCAGCACGAAGCTGGGCGAGTTCGCCAACGGCATCGACGGCGTCGCGGGTCAGGCCGGTGAGCTGGCGCAGATGCTCCAGACCTCGAGCATGATCATGACGATCATCGAGGACTTCATCAAGGCGATCCTCACCGAGCTGATCACCTGGCTGATCATGATCTGGATCCCCGCGCTGGCGGCGGCCGTGCCCAGCTTCGGTGCCTCCACCGCCGCGGCGGGCGCCGCGACCGGCGTGCGGGTGGCCACCACCGGCAGCAGGGTGGCCCGGATCGTGGCCAGGTTGAAGCAGTTCCTGACCAAGATCCTCGACTTCCTGCGCAACCTGGCCAAGCGCGTCGGCAACGTGAAGACCGCGTTCCAGCGCTCCATGGCCAACAAGCACGCCGGCAGCCTCGCAGCGGACGCCCTCAAGGCGGGCGGGGACAAGTCGCCGCTGGTCAAGCTGTGGAGCAAGGACGGCATGCTCGGCCAACGACTGCAAGACGGCTTCGGCAAGTCCATGGGCGGCGCCGTGACCGACGCGGCGGCGTCGCAGCTCGGAGTCGGCACGGGCGCGAACGCGGGCATCGACAAGCCCCTGCGCAACCAGGCCGCCCAGCAGAAGGCGGACCAGTACGCCGAGACCGGCGAAGACCAGTCCAAGCAGCAGACCACGGGATACCTGGACATCTGACCATGTTCAACATCTGGCTCGAACTCGCGCCGCTCATCGCCATCATCGTCGCCCTGGTCGGCCTGGTGTTCTGGTGGCGTTGGCGCAGTGACCGCAAAGAGGAGCACGCGCACGCCGAGGCGCTGACCGCGCTCGCGAACACGCTCGGCGGACGGGTGGCGGGTCCCGCCGAGGTCCAGGCGTGGTCCGCCGGGCTGCGGCCACCGATGGCGAGCGATACCGAAGGCTTCGCCGGCTGGGCGGGCACGGTGCGGCAGCCCCGTTTCGAGACGGCGCTGGACTTCCGGCGGGGCGACTGGGCGGTGCGCCTGGGCGAGGCGTCGATGGAGAAGGCCAACTCGAGCAGCTCGGCCACGAAGCACGAGCACCGGATCGAGGTGGCCACCGCGCTGGTGCCGCCGATGAAGATCGGCCGCCGGATCCTCGTGGACTTCCGGGGTCGGCCCCTGGCCCCGGATCGCGCCCGGTCCGCCGGGCCGGCCGCCGAAGCACCGGTGACGGCGGTGCAGGAGCAGCGACAGTGGCTGCCGGTCAGGTTGCCCGAACCGCTGGACCGGGAGTTCACCGCCTTCAGCACCGACCCGTCGGCGGCGGCAGGGGCGTTCAACCCCCAGGTAGTCGAGTGGATGCTCGGGCAGGCGGGCGACAACCCCTTCGTGAGCGCGATCCCTCTCCTGCTGACCTTCGAGGCGGGGCTCGTCTACACCACCTCGCCGAACCGGATCGACCCGAACCAGGTCCTGGCCAAGGTCGACGCGATCATCGGGCTGCTCGACCGGATGGGCATCGCCCCGGCGCACCCGCCGGTCACGCACTGAGCCGGTCCAGCCCTCCCGAGAACGGCCCCAGCGCCACACCCGCGTCGGTCAACGCCGACCGCACCGCCCGCGTGATCGCCACCGCACCGGGGCTGTCGCCGTGCACGCAGATCGAGTCCACCGGCATCCGCAGCACCTGCCCGTCCACCGCACGCACCCGCCCCTCCGTCGCCAGCACCACGCACCGCGCCGCGATGGCGCCGACGTCGTGCAGCACGGCACCCGGCCGCCGCCGGTCCACCAGCGTCCCCACCGCCGTGTACGCCCGGTCGGCGAACGCCTCGTACCGGACCGGCAGGCCGGCCACCTCGGCCCGCTTCAGCCACACCGCACCCGGCAGCCCCAGCACCGGCAGGGCCGGGTCGTACGCGCGCACGGCGTCCACCACGGCGTCGGCCTGCGCCTCATGCGTGACCAGCGCGTTGTAGAGCGCGCCGTGCGGCTTGACGTACCCCACCCGCGTCCCGGCCGAACGGGCACACGCGTCCAGCCCGCCCAACTGGTACAGCACCTCGGCGGTCAGGGTCTCCGGTGCCACGTCGACGAACCGCCTGCCGAAGCCGTTCAGGTCCCGGTAGCCGACGTGCGCGCCGACCGCGACGCCGCGCGCGGCCGCCGACTCGCACGTCCGCCGCATCGTCTCCGGGTCGCCGGCGTGGAACCCGCAGGCGACGTTCGCGCTGGTCACCACGTCGAGCAGGGCGCGGTCGTCGCCCAGTGCCCAGCGGCCGAAGCCTTCGCCCAGATCCGCGTTGAGGTCCATGAAGTCCTCCCTCACACCATTGCTCAATGTAAGGATTGTTCAACGATCCTTCAATACTCCATTCGACTTGTGGGGCACTAGACTTGTTCAACATGACCACGGCTCAGGCGGACGGCTGGCTGAACGCGCTGGCGAGGGACCGCGGCGACCTCGACCGCTCCAGCACGGCCGAGCGCGTGGCGGACAAGCTGCGCACCAGCGTCCTGGGCGGTGACATCAAACCCGGCCAACAGCTCAACGAGAAGGCGCTCGGCGAAGCCCTCCGCGTCTCCCGCAACACGCTGCGCGAGGCGTTCCGCCTGCTCACCCACGAACGCCTGCTCGTGCACGAGTACAGCAAGGGCGTGTTCGTCCGCCGCCCCGACGTGCCGGACATCGTCGACCTCTACGCCGCGCGCCGGGTCATCGAGTGCGGTGCCGTCCGCCACTGGCCGCACGCCGACGAAGACGCGAAGCGCGCCGTGCGCGAGACCGTCGACCTGGGCCTCTCGTTCCGCGCGCGGGACGACTGGACGGGTGTCGGCACCGCGAACGTCAAGTTCCACCAGGCCCTCACCGCGCTGGCCGGCAGCTCCCGGCTGGACGAGGAGATGGAGCGCCTGCTCGCCGAGGTGCGCCTGGCCTTCCACGTGATGGGCGACCCCGAAGAGTTCCACCGCGACTACCTGCCGTTGAACCAGTCCATCGTGGACCTGCTCGACGCCGGCGAGGTTCGGCAGGCCGAAGAAGCGTTGCTGACCTACTTCGACCGCGCGGAGAAGCAATTGGTCGACGGCCTGCGCACGAAGCGGTAGTTGGTTACGATCCAGCTACTTCACTCGTCGGTAACCCACCCGACATGGTGACTACTGTCCCTCCTCCGACCTACCATGCGCGACACCGCGTAACCGGGCCGCCGTACGGAGGGGCACATGCCTTCTGCTCGAAAATCCAGCCTGCGCTGGAGCAACTGGAACCTGCTGCTGCTGGTTCCCTTGTTCATGCTCATCACGCCCTGGTTCAACTCCGATGAACCGAGGGTCTTCGGGCTGCCGTTCTTCTACTGGTACCAGTTCGTCTGGGTGCCGGTCGGTGTGCTCTGCGTGGGCCTGGTCTACATCAAGACCAAGGACGAACCCGTCGTCAAAGGCAAGCCCGACCTGCTCGGCGTGGACGACCTGGACGAGGGGGCCAAGTAATGCAGTGGATCGAGTTGGCGGTGTTCAGCGCGCTGTTCCTGCTGGTCACCGTCCTGGGTTTCGTCGCGGCGAAGTGGAAGGCGGGCGACACCCTCGACCACCTCGACGAGTGGGGCCTGGGCGGTCGCAAGTTCGGCTCCTGGATCACCTGGTTCCTGGTCGGTGGTGACCTCTACACCGCGTACACGTTCGTCGCCGTGCCCGCGCTGGTCTTCGGCGCCGGCGCGATGGGCTTCTTCGCGCTGCCCTACACGGTGATCCTGTACCCGATCGTGTTCCTGCCGCTGGTGCGCATGTGGTCGGTGTCCCGCGTGCACGGGTACGTGACGCCGGCGGACTTCGTCCGCGGCCGGTACGGCTCGCACTGGCTCGCGCTGCTGGTGGCGATCACCGGCATCGTCGCCACCATGCCCTACATCGCGCTGCAGCTCGTCGGCCTGGAGGCCGTGCTGCGCACGATGGGCCTCAACGGCTCGGGCATCCTCGGCCACCTGCCGCTGTTCATCGCGTTCCTGATCCTGGCGCTCTACACCTACCAGTCGGGGTTGCGCGCGCCGGCGCTGATCGCGTTCGTCAAGGACACGCTGATCTACATCGTGATCCTGGTCGCGGTGATCTACCTGCCGTCGAAGTTCGGCGGCTGGGGCGCGATCTTCGACAGCGCGCAGGCCAAGTACGCGGCCACCGAGAGCAAGGCCGACGGAATCGTCCTGACCGCGAACAACCAGCTCCAGTACGCCACGCTGGCGCTGGGCTCCGCGCTGGCGCTGTTCCTCTACCCGCACTCGCTGACCGGCATCCTGGCCTCGCGCGGCCGCAACGTGATCAAGCGGAACATGGTCGCGCTGCCCGCGTACTCGCTGCTGCTCGGCCTGCTCGCGATGCTGGGCTTCGTCGCCATCACCGCGGGCGTCAAGCCGATCACCAACCAGGCCACCGGCCGCCCGGACACCAACACCATCGTGCCGGTGCTGTTCGGCCAGGAGTTCCCGAGCTGGTTCGCGGGCATCGCGTTCGCGGCCATCGCGATCGGCGCCCTGGTGCCCGCGGCGATCATGTCGATCGCGGCGGCGAACCTGTGGACGCGCAACATCTACAAGGAGTACCTGAAGAAGGGTGCCACGCCGGCCCAGGAGGCCAAGCAGGCCAAGCTGGCGTCGCTGGTGGTGAAGTTCGGCGCGGTCGCGTTCATCGTGTTCATCGACCCGCAGTTCTCCATCGACCTGCAGCTCATCGGCGGCGTGATGATCCTGCAGACGCTGCCGGCCGTGGCGATCGCGCTCTACACCCGCTGGTTCCACCTGTGGGGCCTCATCGCGGGCTGGGTCGTGGGCATGGGCTACGGCATGTGGCTGCTCTACAACATCGGCAACCCGGCCGTCGGCAAGTCGCACTTCGCCGGTTCCGCGTTGCCGCTGGGCCAGCTGTCGCTGTTCGGCTGGCACCCGTTCGCCGGTTCGGTCGTGCAGATCTACGTCGGCGCGATCGCCGTCGTGGCGAACCTGCTGGTCGCGGTCGTCGTGACGCTGATCGCCAAGCGTGCCCGGTGGATCAACGGCACCGACGAGACGCAGGGCGACGACTACCACGTGGACGAGGACAGCGACCGGGTCAAGCCGGTCGCGGTCCACTAGCCGAGCACCAGCGCGGCGGCGCCGACGAGTCCCGCCCGGCCACCGAGCCGGGCGGGCTCCACGCGCAAGCCGTCCAGGTAGAACAGTCCACAGTGGTCGGCGACGGCCCGGCGGATCGGGTCGAACAGCAAGTCGCCCGCCTGCGTCACGCCGCCGCCGACCACGGCCAGGTCCAGGTCGACCACCGCGGCCGTGGCGGCGATCGCCAGCCCGACCGCCCGCCCGGCCCGCTCGAACGCGGCCTTCGGGATCTCCTCGCCCGCACCGGCCGCCGCCGCCAGCACGGCGGCGTCCGCGTCGTCCGGCGCCTGCCAGCCCTGGCGGCGCGCCCACGCCACCATCCGCGGCCCACCGGCCACCGTCTCCGCGCACCCGCGCCCACCGCACGTGCACGGCTCGCCGTCCGGCTCGACGACCACGTGCCCGATGTGCCCGGCGTTCCCGGTGCGCCCGCCGAACAGCCGCCCACCGAGCACCAGCCCACCGCCGACACCCGTGCTCACCACCAGCCCGAGCATGAACCGGCTACCCCGGCCCGCGCCGAGCCAGTGCTCGCCCAGCGCCATGCACGGCCCGTCGCCCGCCAACTCCACCGGCACACCGGGCAGCACCGCGGCCACCCGCTCGCGCAGCGGGAAACCACGCCAGCCGGGAACGTTGATCGGGCTGACCGTCCCCGCGTCGGCGTCCACGGGCCCGGCCGACGCGATGCCGACCCCGGCCACCACCTCGCCCCGCAACACCTCGTCGACCACCGACGCCACCGCGTCCCACGTCTGCTCCGCGGACCCGAGCGGCGTCGCCACCCGAACCGCCCGCCGCACCGCCCCACCACGCTCGACCACCGCACCGGCGATCTTCGTGCCGCCGACGTCCAGTGCCGGCACCAGGTCAGTCACGCCGGCCACCCTAGGTCACGCGCCGGCCGCCCGGTCAGCGCTTCAACGTCCGGGTCACGCCCGCCGCCACCGTGGTCGCCAGGACCCAGCCCATCGCGATCAGCCCCGCCGCGATCCACTGCGACGCGCCCGGCGTGTTCCACCGGTTCTTGTTGCCGAAGTCCACGATCGGCACCACCAGGTCGATGGTGAACAGCCACGGGTTCCACGACAGCCGGTCGTCCTGGTTGATCTCGGACAGCTCCGGGCCCGCCTCGAAGTAGACGGCGCCCAGCAGCCACGTCACCACCAGCCACGCCAGCGCGCGGGCGGGGCGGTAGCCGTAGCCGACCATCGCGCGTTGCAGCCAGCTCCACACCAGCACCAGCGGTCCGAGCCAGCGACGGCCCTCGGCGACCGCCCGGTACCGCAGCCGCTGCTTCTCCACCAGCACGGTGGCCGCGTGCTCGTCGTTGCCGCCCGCCCGCAGCATCTCGGCGAACTGGTCGTACGGCCCCGGCCGGTAGGTGCGCCGCATCGCCTGCCGCAGCCAGCGCAGCCGCCGCTCGACCTCCCCGTCGTCACGCAGGTCGATCGGGTGGCGCAGCGAGTCGTAGCGGAACTCCTCCAGGTCGATCCAGCCGGTCGCGCCCCAGAAGTGCTCGTCGTCGTCCAGCACCGTGCAGCGCACCTGCCGCAGCGTCACGTCACCTCGCGGCGGGCTGATCGGCTTCACCACCAGCTCCTGCACCTGCATGCCCAGCAGGTTCAACGCGTGCGCGTCGAGCTTGTCGCCGAGCACCGCGCCCTCGAACGTGGCCATCCGACCGACGTGCGCCCGCCTGGCCCGCACACCACCGTGCGCGACGAACTCCTTCGCACCACGCGCGCAGATCAGGTCGCGCCCGATGACCGCGCCGCCGACGTCCAGCGACGGCTTGCCCGCCGGCTGGTGCCGGTACCGGCCCGGCTTGGTGATCCGGCTGCCGCGCAGGTCGAGGTTCGCGCCGACCTGCACGCCGCGCAGCTCCAGCCCGCCCGCCACCTCAACCTCGCGGGCGGCGAGGTTGCTGCCGATGCGGGACCGGTTGCCCAGCAGGGCGTCCGCGCGCGGGTTGTCCAAGGTGGACCCGTCGAGGATGAGGCTGCCCTTGGCCTGGAAGTCGACCATCCGCACCTGCCCGCGCACGGTCGCTGCCGGCCGATGATGTCGCCGCCGACGGTCGTGCCGTCCAGGTGCAGCGCGCGTCCGTACCCCGTGGGCTCGGCGGTGTCCGTGGCCAACGCCCGGCCGTAGCCGGTGGGCTCGCCGTCCTCGGCACCGAGCGCGTCGAACGTCCCACCGGACAGCGACAGCGTGCCGCCCAGCGCGGCGTTGACCATGCGCACGGTGCCCGCGCTGGTGAAGCCCCGGTCGAGCTGCACGTCGCCGTCCACCGCGATGCGGTCGAACACCAGCGTGGCGTTCGGGTCGGAGTGCGGGTCCAGCGCGTCGTCGTCCGACCGGCCGTCGGCGGCGCTGGCGCCGCGCAGCGTCAGCGCCGAGTCGACCCGCGCGCCCGCGAGCAGCACGGTGCCGCGCAACGTGCAGCCATTCATCAGCAGGTTGCCGCCCACGTGCAGCCCGGTGCCGTTGATCGCGTGGCCGCGCGGGTTGGTCAGCAGGCCGCCGCTGAAGTTGCAGTACCCGCCGACGTGCGCGCCCGCCATCCGCAGCTCGCCGGTCACCCGCACCCGCTGCGCCAGCAACCCGCCCGCCACCTTCAACCGGTCGGCGTGCAGCGCGATCCCGTCCGGCACGCTCAACGCGCTGTCGCGCACCGACAACGACCCGGCCACGTCCGCGTCGACCAGGTCGACCAGGCCCTCGACCGTGCTGCCGTCCAGCGAGACCTCGTTGGCGCTGCTCAGGTTCCGCGCCGACACGCCCGGCAGCCAGCAGTCCGCGAACGCGATCCCGGCCAGCTTGCCCTGCCGCAGGTCCGGCGGCTCCTCGAACCGGCAGCGCACGAACTCCAGCAGGTACGGGAACTCCACCGCCCGCAGGTCGAGCGTGCCGGTCAGGAACCTGTCCGCGACCCGCACCACCGGCGGCATCCCCGCCCGCCGCCTCGGTAACCGCCACGTCCCGTCCGGTTCGCCGACACCGCGCAGCACCTCGGCGGCGGCCATCCGGACGGAGCGCGGCGGGCTGGGGTCGAACACGTCCAGCCCCCGCGCCCCCGCCTCAGCCATGGGAGAAGACAATAGGGGCACCGGCCGACCCCCGTGGTGGGATCGGCCCAAGGCAGATCAGGCGCCGCTGGGTCCCTGGTGCGTCGGGTCGAGCACGCGGGCCAGGAACGACTGCGTGCGCTCGTGCTGCGGAGCCCCGATGACCTGCTCGGCAGGCCCTTCTTCGATGACGTACCCGCCGTCCATGAACAGCACCCGGTCGGCCACCTCGCGGGCGAACTGCATCTCGTGCGTCACCACGAGCATCGTCATGCCCTCGTCGGCCAGCTGCCGCATCACCCCGAGCACGTCACCGACGAGCTCCGGGTCCAGCGCCGAGGTCGGCTCGTCGAACAGCATCACGTCCGGGTCCATCGACAGCGCCCGCGCGATCGCCACGCGCTGCTGCTGCCCGCCGGAGAGCTGGTTCGGCATCGCGTTCACCTTGTCGGCCAACCCGACCCGCTCCAGGTTGCGCAGCGCGACCTCCTGCGCCTCCTGCTCGCTGCGCTTGAGCACCTTGCGCTGGGCGACCGTGAGGTTCGCCAGCACGTTCAGGTGCGAGAACAGGTTGAACGACTGGAACACCATGCCGATCTTGGTGCGGGCGCGGTCGATGTCCACGTCGGGGTCGGTCAGCTCGACACCGTGCACCACGATCTTGCCGCCGGTCGGCTCCTCCAGCAGGTTCACGCAGCGCAGGAGGGTGGACTTGCCCGACCCGGACGGCCCGATGATGCACACCACGTCACCGCGGTTGACCGACATGTCGATGCCCTTGAGCACCTCCAGCGAGCCGAACGCCTTCTTCAGCCCGGTCACCTCGACCACGACGTCGCTCACGCGGACACCCCCAACCCGGTCGATTCCGGCGTGCTGACCTTCTTGCCGCCGGTGCGCTTCTCCAGGTACCGCGACAGGTGGCCCAGCGGCAACGTGATGATCAGGTAGCACAGGCCCGCGATCAGGATCGGCGTCAGCGACGGCGACCGGCTCAGCGTCTCGCGGCCGAACTTGGTCAGCTCGTACTGCTCGCGGAACAGGCCGAGGATGTAGATCAGCGACGAGTCCTTCGTGAGTAGGATCAGTTCGTTGGTCAACGGCGGCAGGATGATCCGGAACGCCTGAGGGATGACGATGGTGATCGTCGCGCGGGCGCTGGACATGCCCAGGGAGCGCGCTGCCTCGATCTGGCCCTTCGGCACGGCCTGGATGCCGGCCCGGATCGTCTCCGCCATGTAGGCCGCGCCGACGCTGCCGAGCGCCAACATCACCGTGCTCAGCGGGTCGAACTGGAGCTGGAACGCGATCGGCACGCCGTAGTAGATGGCGATGAAGACCAGCAGCGCCGGAACACCGCGGAAGACCTCGATGTAGACCATCGCGATCCAGCGGTACGGCGCCACCGACGACAGCCGCATCAACGCCAGCACCAGGCCGAGTGCCAGGCCGAAGGCGAAGCCGAGTGCGGTGTAGATGATCGTGTTCTTCAACGCCACGGTGATGACGTTCGGGAACATCGCCCCGGCGATCTCGGTGTTGAAGAACGCCTTTCGAACCTGTTCCCAGTCCGCGGTCAGGGCCAAGGCGGCGACGACCACGACCAGGAGGGCGTACTGGCCGGTGCGGATCGCCTGCGCCCGCTGTCGCTTCGAGAGTGCCATGTGGATTCCTCGCAGTGGGTGGACAAGGCGCGGGGCCGGTGCTCGTCACAGCACCGGCCCCGGTGTCAGCCGGTTACTTGCTCTCCGGCTTCTTGCCGAACCACTTCTCGTAGATCTTGTCGTACTCGCCGCTCTTCTTGGCCTTCTTCAACACCTCGTTGATCTTGTTGGCCAGCGCGGTGTTGCCCTTCTTCACGCCGATGCCGTACTGCTCGCCGGTGTCGAACTCCGCGGTGACCTCGGTGTCCGGGAACTCCTTGGCGTAGTCGTAGAGCACGCCGTTGTCGTTGATGCCCGCGTCCACGGCGCCGGTGCGCACGGCGGTCTCCATCAACGGCAGGTCCTCGAACTGCACGACCGTGTAGCCGTGGGCCGCCGCGTTGTCGTTGGCGTACTTCTCACCGGTGGTGTCCTGCTGGACCGCGAGCTTCTTGCCCTTGAGGTCGGCCAGGCCCTTGATCCCGGAGTCCTTCTTGACCAGCAGCGCCTGCGAGGCCTCGAAGTACGGGTCGGAGAAGTCGATCACCTGCTTGCGCTCGTCGGTGATCGTCATGCCCGCGGCCGCGAGGTCGCACTGGTTCGCGCTGAAGCTCGTGCCGGAGGTGATGGTCTCGAACGGGGTGTCGAAGATTTCCTGCGTGACGCCCAGTTCCTTGGCCACCAGGTTGACCAGGTCGACGTCGAAGCCGACGGTCTCGTTGCCCTCGGAGAACTGGAAGGGCTTGTAGGACAGGTGGGTACAGGTGACCAGCTTGCCGCTCTGGACCAGGGTGATGCCCGACCCGCTGTCCTGCGAGCCGGTGTTGACCTTGGTCGCGCACGCCGTCATCGTGGCCGCCAAGGCGAGCACGGGGAACAGGGCGAGCGCAGCGTGCCTGGTACGACGGGCCACGGCGTCACTCCTTGTAACTGTGTCGGTCGAGTGTTCGGCATACTGCCACTTGGGCCACGGGGTGCACAGCACGTGCGTGTTACAGAACTTCGGTGTGCATGAATCTTGCGTCACAGGTCCCGATTGGCCGCAAATCGTTCAGCTGTTTGGGCTGAATCACACATTTGATTCACCCACAGCGCCTGTTTGGCGACGATCCGTCAACAAGCTGGCGACCAGCGCGGTCCACCCCGTCTGGTGCGTCGCGCCCAGGCCCTCACCCGTGTCGCCGTCGAAGTACTCGCTGAAGGTGACGTGCTCCCGCCACAAGGGTGAATCGGTCGACTCGATCCGCTTGCCGTCCGCGGGTCTGCGTCCGTCGTGGTCGGGCAGGAACAGCGACACCAGCCGTCTGACCAGCTCGTCCGCCGCCTGACCGGCCGTCACGTGGCGCGTGCTGCGGGTCGGAAGTTCCACGTGGAACCTTCCGCCGTGGAACTCCTCGATCGTGCGCAGGGCCTCCACGAGCAGCGCGTTGGTCGGGAACCAGACCGGGCCGCGCCAGTTCGAGTTGCCGCCGAACATCGGCGTGCGGGACTCGCCCGGCTCGTAGCCCATCCGGTGCTCCTGGTCCGCGACCTGCACCTCCAAGCCTTCGCGGTGCGCCGCGGACAGGCTGCGGATGCCGTGCGGCGAGAGGAACTCGCCCTCGTCCAGCATCCGGTTCAGCACGCGCCGCAGCTTGCGCTCGTCCAGCAGGCTCAGCAGCGCCCCACCGCCACTGCGGCTCAGGAACTGCTGCAGCTCCGGCCGCTTGGCCAGCAGGTGCTCCAGGCGTCGGGCGAAGTCGGGCAGCTCCTCGAACACCCACGGCTCCAGCACCGCGCACGCCAGCACCGGGATCAGCCCCACCATCGACCGCACCCGCACCGGCTGCGACTCGACGTGCCCGTCCGGCAGCCGCCGCGACACCACGTCGTAGCAGAAGCCGTCCGTCTCGTCCCAGATGCCGCGCCCGCCGGAACCGAACTGCGTGGACGCCTCGGCGATGCTCAGGAAGTGCTCCACGAACTTCGTGGCCACGTCCTCGTACGACTCGTCGTAGCGCGCCAGCTCCAGCGCGATCTGCATCAAGTGCAAGCTGTAGGCCGCCATCCACGACGTGGCGTCGGACTGCTCCAGCCGCCACTGGCCCAGCATCGGCTCCGACCGGTTCACCGGGCCGATGTTGTCCATGCCGAGGAAGCCGCCCTCGAACAGGTAGCTGCCGTCGGCGTCCTTGCGGTTGACCCACCAGGAGAAGTTCAGCAGCAGCTTGTGGAAGACCTTGGCCAGGAACCTGCGGTCCTTGACCTCCTCGGACCGGTAGACCTGCAGCGCCGCCCAGGCGTGCACCGGCGGGTTGACGTCGCCGAACTCCCACTCGTAGGCGGGCAGCTGGCCGTTGGGGTGCATCAGCCACTCGCGGCACAGCAGGAGCAGCTGCTCCTTGGCGAACGCCGGGTCCACCTTCGCGAACGGCACGGTGTGGAACGCGAGGTCCCACGCCGCGAACCAGGGGTACTCCCACTCGTCCGGCATGGAGATCACGTCGGCCACGTCGAAGTGCCGCCAGTGCGCGTTGCGGGCGTGCATGTTCTTGCGCGACGTGGGCGCGGCGGGCTGCGCCGGGTCGCCGTCGAGCCACTCGCGGGTGCGGAAGCGGTAGTGCTGCTTGGTCCACATCAGGCCCGCGAGCGCCCGTCTGACCACGGCGGCGCGCTTGGGGTCCAGGTCGGTGTGGTGGAACTCGTCGGCCTCGGCCCTGCGCTGGTCGACCGTGTCGGAGAAGCTCGGCCCGAACGCGTCGAGGTGCCCGTCGCCCTCCACCAGGCGCAGCCGAACGGTCACCGACTCGCCCGGCTCGACCGGGTCGAACGAGTACCAGGCGGCGACCTTCGTGCCCGGCTCGCTGGTGTCGTCCGGGCCGACGACCTGGCACGCCGTCGCGTCCTGGCCGACGACGTACCGGTCGATGCCGTCCTTGGTGTAGCGGGTCGGGTTGCGCCCGGTGCCGAACAGCTCGACCTCGTTGGTCTCGTTGTCGGTGACCAGCAGCGTCGGCGTGCCCTCGACGTGCAGCGTGTAGCGGCCCAGGGCGCCGTGCTCGGCGGTGATCCGCCGCCAACCGTCGCGGGTGCAGGCCCTCAGCGACGGCTTGCGGTCGTCACGGCCCCACGCCCACGTGTTGCGGAACCAGAACTGGGGCAGCAGGTGCAACGGCGCCGGGTCCGGGCCGTGGTTGGTGGCGGTCAGCTCGACGCAGATGTCCTTCGGGCCCGCCTTGGCGTAGCTGACCCGCACGTCGAAGAACCGGTTCTCGTCCAGCGCGCCGGTGTCGGACAGCTCCGGCTCGCGCTCGTTGCGGCCGGCGCGCTTGGCCATCTCGCGCAGCTCGGCGTACGGGAACTCACGCTGCGGGTACCGGTAGACGACCTGCATCCACGAGTGCGTCGGCGTGCCGTCGGTGACCCACCAGTGCTCCTTGACGTCCTCGCCGTGGTTGCCCTCGTTGTTGGTCAGGCCGAAGTAGCGCTCCTTGAGGATCCGGTCGCGGCCGTTCCAGAGCGCGACGCCGAGGTTGAGGAAGCCGTGCACGTCGCAGATGCCGGCGATGCCGTCCTCGCCCCAGCGGTAGGCGCGTGAACGGGCGTGGTCGAACGGGAAGGACGTCCACGCGTCACCGCCGGCCGAGTAGTCCTCCCGCACCGTGCCCCACTGCCGTCCGGCCAGGTAGGGGCCCCACAGACGCCAGGGTGCGGTCGGGGAGTCGGACTCCGCCAACCGCGTCCGCTCGGCTTGCCGGCTGTGCTCGTTCACTCGGCCAGTGTGCGGCATCGGTTCAGTAAACCGGTTACCGGCGGGTTAGGTCGGCGTCCCAGGCGGTGTTTGCGGACCCGGTCAGTGGACTGACATCGTCACTCTCCGTGGAGTTCGACTTACCTCCCTGGTACAGCGGCGCGGACCGCCCGGAGCGGGTGCTGGAGCGCGCGCTCGGTTCGGCGCTGGAACGCCCGGAAGTGACGCGCGCCGTGGTAACGGGCCTGGTCACGAGGGATGAGCTGATCGACGCGCTGGCCGGTGCGCGGACCGCGGTGCTGGCCGCGGCGAGCCAGGCGGAACAGCGTTACCGGGACGAGCGGCCCGGCTGGTACGCGCGGTTCGAGGTCAACGCGCCGGTCGGGCGGTGGGTGCTGCTGGTCACCCCGGTGTTCGGCCTCACCCTGCTGGCCTGGGCGCTCGCCGAGCTGCTCGGGTGGTCGGGGGTCGCCGCGTTCGGGCTGATCGCCGGCACGGCCGCGGTGGCGATCGCGTTCGACCTGCTCCTGCTGCTGAACTGGTCCGAGGGTCGCTTCAGCCTCGGCGTCGGCCGCGTCTGGGCGGCGTGGGGCTGGTTCCTGCCCACGCTGGCCTTCGCGTCGATGGTCGGCGCGCTCAGCGCGACGTCGCAGGTCGTGCTGCTGGTCGCCGCACCGGTCGCCTCCCTGCTCGGCTACCTCACGTTCCGGACGTTGCTGCGGAGCTTCCGCCACGCCGGTCAGGGCGAGGTCGCCCGCGCGGCCCTGCGGGCGTGGGAGGACAGCGTGCTGGTCGACGGCGTGCTGCCGGTCCTCTACAGCAGGTTGAACGAGGTGACGCCGCCCGTCCACTCGGCCACGCTGACCGCCCGGGAGGTGTCGTCGCTGGTCCGGGCCGATCCGCTGCGGATGCACGTGCCGACGCCGGCGGGCGCGGTGCTGGCCGGGCTGGTCGACCGGCTCGACGGCGGCAGCTTCGCGGTCGCCGGTCCGCGTGGCGCGGGCAAGACGAGCCTGCTGCTGGCGTTCTGCGGCGGGCGGTACCGGGCGCCGGGCCGTGCGCCCGACCTGGCCGTGCTGGTCTCCGCGCCGGTCGACTACGTGCCGCACGAGTTCGTGGTGCACCTGTTCGCCGAGGTGTGCGAGGCGGTCATCGAGCGCTTCGGGCAGCGTGACGGGCGGCGGTGGCGCAAGGTCCGGCCGCACCCGCTGGTGTCGGTGGCGCGGGACCACCTGACGGCGCTGGACTACGTGCGCAGCCACACCGACGAGGTCAGCGGCAAGGGCGGGGTCAAGGGGTTCGAGCTGGCCGGCAAGCGTGCGGTGACGCTGACCGGCCGGCCGCTCACCTACCCGGAGGTGGTCAAACGCTTCCGGGTGTTCCTCGGCCGGATCGCCGCCGAGCAGGCAACCGAGCGTGTGCGCGAACCCGGCCGGGTGGTCATCGGCATCGACGAGCTGGACCGCATCGGCACGGGCGAGCCCGCGCGGCGGCTGCTCAACGAGATCAAGGCCGTCTTCGACGTGCAGGGCTGCTACTACCTGGTGTCGGTGTCCACCACGGTCACCCGGACGTTCACCGCGGACCTCACCGCCGACCGCCTGCGCACCCTGGACCTCGACGGACTCGCCCGCGCCCGCCGTTACGCGGGAACCAACCCCGACGCGGGCCTGGCCCTGCTCCGCGACCTGGACCGGACGTGGGCCGCGTGACCGGACCTCACCGGTCGCGGTAGCGGCGGATCCCGCCGTCGATGGCCTGCTCGACCTCGTCGAGGAAGCCCGCGATGAGCCGCAGGTCCCGCTCGTCGTAGCCCGCCAGCACCTCCCGCCAGGCCGCGACCACCGGCTGGAAGACCGGCACCACGTCCGCGCCGACGCGGTCCTGGTCCAGCTCGACCACGACCCGCCGCCGGTCGTTGGCGTCCCGCGTGCGGGCGACGAACCCGGCCGCCTCCAGCCGGTCGATCGCCGTGGTGATCGAGGCCGTCGTCAGCCCGGTGCGCCGGGCCAGCTCGCCGGCGGTGAGCGGGCCGTGCTGGAGCAGCTGGATGCACTGCATGTCGGTGGGGTTGACCCCGATCACGCCCGCCGCGGTCACGTTCATCTGCGCGGCGCGCTGGGTGGTGCTCCTGATCCGCTCCGAGATCTCCCTGATCAGCCGCGCCTGCTCGCTTGACACCCCACCACTTCCCTAGGCAGTCTTATATCTAGAAAATCTAGATAACGCCTTCACCTCGGAGGACCCGGTGCACTATCCCAAACCCGGGCGCTTCGGCGCCTTCGTGCTGCTCCTCGCCCTCGTGGTCGTCGGCGTGCCGCGGGCGGGCCAGGCCGAGCAGTACCGGCACACCGGCGAGTACCTGGGCCGGTGGAACTACGACCTGCCGGATCCCGGCACGATGACCAACATCGCGACGAGCACCGTGCCCGGACGCTCCCGGGTGCCCCAGATCGGTGACGTCGTGTTCGTCGCGGACGGTCCGGGCCGGATCGTCGGCCGCACCGACGTCGGGTGCACGTGGCGGTTCGCGGTCACCCGCGGCTCGCTGGAGCTGGACCCGCCGTCCCAGCTCTGCCACAACCCGACCTCGCGGGTCGCCTACACGATCAGCCGGTGGACCGTCGCGGTCGAGGGCGCGCGGGAGGTCGAGACCATCCGCGCGACGAGCCACCACCCCGACGGCGACCACGCGTTCGTGCTGGAGAAGGGAGCCCGCACCAAGGCGGCGGAGCACGACCCGACCGCCGCGGCGAAGTTCGCCGGCACCTGGACCCACGACCCGGCCGACCTGGCGGCGGGGGTGAACGCCCGGACGACGGTGCGCACCGCGCCGGACGGCACCCGGACCCGCGAGCAGACCCCCGAACGGGGACAGGTGACGATCACGCTCGACCGCGGCAACCGCATGACCGCCCGGACTGGCGACGGCTGCGCGTGGTCGCTGGTGGCCAGGGGGAACACCGCCAAGCTCGACCCGCCGATCCAGACCTGCACGCGGTCCGCCACCACCGCGATCACGACCAGGTCGTGGACGGTGGCCACCGACGGCACGCGCCAGGCCTCGGTGATGACCGGGACCGACGAACGCGGCGGCGACTTCGCCCTCGGCGGCGGCAGCCTCAGCCGGGGCTGAACGGCGGTGGGCCGGGCGGCGTGCCACCCGGCCCACCCCTCAACGCATCAACGCCGTGCGTGCGCGTCCAGCACCACGGCCACGGCCTCGGTGATCCGGGCCGCGTGCGCCAGGTGCAGCCACTCGTCGGGCACGTGGCAGTTGGAGTCCGGCCCGACCGCGCCCGTGACCAGGAACTGCGCCTGCGGGTACGCCTCGTGCAGCAGTCCCATGAACGGGATCGAGCCGCCCAGCGCCACCGTCCGCCACGGCGCGTCGAACACCTCCTTGCCGACCCGGTCCAGCGTCTCGCGCAGCCACGGCGCGAGCTCCGGCGCGTTCCAGCCGTCCGCGTACTCGATGCGCGACAGCTCCACCGAAGCCCCGTACGGCACGTCGGTCGTCAACGCCCGCTGCACGGCCTCGATCGACGCCTTCGAGTCGGCCGTCGGCGGCAGCCGGAAGCTCAGCACCAGGGTGGTGAACGGCCGCAGCACGTTGCCCGCGTCGTCCGGCTCGGGCAGCCCGGACGCGCCGGTCACCGACAGCGTCGGCCGCCACCCGGAATTGAGCGCCAGCTCCACCTCCTCGGTGGCCATCGGTTGCGTCCCACCGGCCCACGGCACGCTGCCCACCAGCACGCCAGGCACGCTGGCCACCGCGTCACGCACCTCCGCCACCCGGTGCTCCGGGATGTCGACGTGCATCTCGCGCACCAGCACCTCGCCGGTCGCGGAGTCCTCCAGCCGGTCGAGCAGCTGCCGGGCGATCCGGAACGACGACGGCACGATCCCGCTCGCCATCCCGGAGTGCAGCCCGCTCTCCAGCACCCGCACGGTTACCGTGACCTGCGCCAACCCGCGCAACGACGTGGTCAGCCACATCCGGTCGTAGTCGTTGCCGCCCGAGTCCAGGCACACGACCAGGGACACGTCGCCCAGCCGCGGCTTCAGGTGGTCGACGTAGGCGGGCAGGTCCGGGCTGCCGGACTCCTCACCGGTCTCCAGCAGCACCACGCACCGCGAGTGCGTGCCGCCCGCGCGCCGGACGCCCTCGATCGCGGCGATCGCCGCGTAACCGGAGTAGCCGTCGTCCGCCGCACCGCGCCCGTAGAGCCGCCCGTCGCGCACGACCGGCGTCCACGGCCCGAGCCCTTCGGCCCAGCCACCGACCGGCGGCTGCTTGTCCAGGTGGCCGTACATCAGCACCGTGTCGGACGTCGGTGCGGTGCCGGGCACGTCGACCAGCAGGACGGGCGTGCGGTCGGGCAGCTGGACGACCTCGACGGTCGTGCCCGGCAGGTCGCGGTCGGCGAGCCAGGCGCGCACGTGTTCCACCGCGGCGGCCAGGTGGCCGTGCTCGGCCCACGCGGGGTCGAAGATCGGGGAGATCGCGGGTACCGCGACCAAGGCGGACAGGCTCGGGAGGATGTCGTCGTCCCAGAGCCCGCGAACGGTACGGGTCAGCGCTGAACGGTCCACGCCCCGATCCTGTCACGGCGAACCGGCCGGTCGGGGTTTCGCGTGGTGGAAATGGTCGGTCCGGCCGAAGGTCGGTAGTCCATCCAACGCGAGGGTGCCGACGTGGGCGGTTCCGGTCGACCGGGCGTGTCCGGAACCCCACGGAAGGTGGTTAACGATCGGTAACCGGGACACGGGAGTTCGCTCACCGAACGCGCTACTCGGACTGCCGAAGATTGGCCGTCCAACCGTTACCGCACGTCAGAACGCTGCACATGAGGTTACGAACTGGGACGGGGCTCACCATCCCGGGTGACGCCATGTCAGGATGTGGATGAGAACACCGTCAGCGCCGACGGTTGCCGGACCCCCACACCCCGGGACGACGGCGACTGGCGGTGCAGCCGCGCTGGGCCGCCACAAGCGACCGGGCGGCCTCGTAGACGAGGAGACAAGGCGCATGTCGTCCCCCGAGAAATGGACGCACCCAGGGCCGGATGCCGCGCCGGCCACTGCTGCCAAACCGACAGCGGAACAGGTGATCGCAGGCTTGCGAGCGACAGACGAGGGCGGCGCCGACCTGGTGCAGCTGCTCACCCCCGAGGGCGAGCGCGTCCAGCACCCGGACTTCGACATCGACATCACGGCCGAGGAGCTGCGCGGGCTGTACCGCGACATGGTCCTGGTCCGCCGGGTCGACCGCGAGGCCAACGCGCTGCAGCGCAAGGGCGAGCTCGGCATCTGGGTGCCGCTGCTCGGCCAGGAGGCCGCGCAGATCGGCGCGGGCCGGGCGCTGCGGCCGGAGGACATGGCGTTCCCCAGCTACCGCGAGCACGGCATCGCGTGGACGCGCGGGGTGAAGCCGACCGACCTGCTCGGCATCTTCCGCGGCACCGACAACGGCACGTGGGACCCGGTCGAGCACCGCTTCCACCCGTACACGATCGTCATCGGCAACCAGGTGCTCAACGCCACCGGGTACGCCATGGGGCAGAAGTTCGACGGCAAGGTCGGCGACGCCGACGGCGAGGCCACCATCTGCTTCTTCGGCGACGGCGCGACCAGCCAGGGTGACGTGCACGAGGGCTTCGTCTGGGCCGCGGTCTACGACGCGCCGCTGGTGTTCTTCTGCCAGAACAACCAGTGGGCGATCTCCGAGCCGACCGAGCGCCAGTCCCGCCTGCCGCTCTACCAGCGGGCGCGCGGCTACGGCTTCCCCGGCATCCGGGTCGACGGCAACGACGTGCTGGCCACCCTCGCGGTCACCCGCTGGGCGCTGGAGGAGTGCCGCCAGGGCAACGGCCCGATCCTGATCGAGGCGTTCACCTACCGGATGGACGCGCACACCACCTCCGACGACCCGTCGCGCTACCGGCTGTCCGACGAGCTGGAGCTGTGGAAGCTCAAGGACCCGATCGAGCGGGTCAAGGTGCACCTGGTCAAGCAGCAGTGGGCCGACCAGGAGTTCTTCGACTCGATCGAGGCCGAGGCCGACCGGATCGCGGTCGAGCTGCGCGACTACTGCGTCAACCTGCCCGACCCACCGGCCGGGCGCATCTTCAGCGAGGTCTACGCCGAGGGCAACCCCGTCCTGGAGGCGCAACGCGACGAGTTCCTGGCCTACCACGCCGGGTTCGCGGGAGGTGAGCACTGATGGCCGCTCCGACCATGGACCGCCCCACGGCTGACAGCACAGGCGCACCCGCGGTGCAGACGCTGACCATCGCCAAGGCGTTGAACAACGGCCTGCGCGCGTCGATGGAGGCCAACCCCAAGGTCATCGTGATGGGTGAGGACGTCGGCAAGCTCGGCGGTGTCTTCCGGATCACCGACGGCCTGCAGAAGGACTTCGGCGAGCAGCGCGTGCTCGACACCCCGCTGGCCGAGTCCGGCATCATCGGCACCGCCGTCGGCCTCGCGATCCGCGGCTACCGGCCGGTGTGCGAGATCCAGTTCGACGGCTTCATCTTCCCCGGCTTCGACCAGATCGTCTCGCAGGTCGCCAAGCTGCACTTCCGCACCCAGGGCAGGCTCAAGGTGCCCATGGTGATCCGGGTGCCGTTCGGCGGCGGCATCGGCGCGGTCGAGCACCACTCCGAGTCGCCCGAGTCGTACTTCGCGCACACCGCCGGCCTCAAGGTCGTCTCGTGCTCGAACCCGGCCGACGCCTACTGGATGATCCAGCAGGCGATCGACTGCGACGACCCGGTGCTGTTCTTCGAGCCCAAGCGGCGCTACTACGAGAAGGGCGAGGTCGACACGACCGCCGCCCCAGGGCCGCTGTTCTCCTCGCGCACGCTGCGCACGGGTTCCGACGTCACGTTGGTGACGTACGGGCCGATGGTGCGCACGTCGTTGGACGCCGCCGCGGCGGCCGAGGAGGAGGGGCGTTCGCTGGAGGTCATCGACCTGCGCACGCTGTCCCCGCTCGACCTCGCGCCCGTGTACGAGTCGGTGCGGCGCACCGGCAGGCTGGTCGTGGTGACCGAGGCGCCCAGCGAGTCCTCCATCTCCAGCGAGATCGCGGCCAAGGTGCAGCAGGAGTGCTTCTACTCCCTGCAGGCGCCGGTGCTGCGGGTGACCGGTTTCGACACCCCGTACCCGCCGTCGAAGTTGGAGGAGGAGTTCCTCCCCGACCTCGACCGGGTGCTGCACGCCGTCGACCGCTCGCTGGCCTGGTAAGGGGATAGTCGTGCCGCAGTACAAGCAGTTCCCCCTGCCCGACACGGCAGAGGGGTTGACCGAGGCCGAGATCCTCACCTGGCACGTCAAGCCGGGTGACGAGGTGAAGGTCAACCAGGTCTTCGTCGAGATCGAGACCGCCAAGGCCGCCGTCGAGCTGCCGTGCCCGTGGGACGGCGTGGTGACCGAGTTGCTGGTCGAGGTGGGCCAGACGGTCGAGGTCGGCGTCCCGATCATCACGATCGACGTGGACCCGACCGGCTCGGCTCCCGCTCCCACGCCCGCTTCGGCTTCGGCTTCGGCGGGGTCGAACGGCAAGATCGGCGAGGAGATGCCGGGCGGCCGGATCGCCACGCTGGTCGGCTACGGCCCGCGCTCGGGCGCCGCCAAGCGCCGTCCGCGCAAGGACGCCCCGGCTCCCGTCGCCGCCGCTCCCGCGGCTCCTGTCGCTCCCGCACCTGCTCCCGCACCTGCTCCCGCGCCCGCTCGGGTGGTCGCGGAACCGGTGGCGCCGCGGGGCGGCTACGTGCCGCTGGCCAAGCCGCCGGTGCGCAAGCTGGCCAAGGACCTGGGCGTCGACCTGTACGCGTTGACGGGTTCCGGCCCGGGTGGCGTGATCACGCGGGAGGACGTCGAGCAGGCCGTGCCGGCACCCACCGCACCGGCCGCGGTCGACCACGGCACGCGCGAACGGCGGGTGCCGATCAAGGGCGTGCGCAAGGCGACCGCGCAGGCGATGGTGGACAGCGCCTTCACCGCGCCGCACGTCACGGAGTTCCTGACGGTGGACGTGACGCCGATGATGGAGCTGCGGGCGCGGCTGAAGTCCGTGCCGGAGTTCCGCGACGTCAAGCTCACGCCGCTGGCGTTCGCCGCCAAGGCGGTCACCCTGGCCGTCCGCCGCACGCCCGACGTCAACGCGACGTGGGACGAGGCGGCGCAGGAGATCGTCTACAAGGACTACGTGCACCTGGGCATCGCCGCCGCGACGCCGCGCGGCCTGGTGGTCCCGAAGGTCCGCGACGCCGACCGGATGTCGTTGCGCGAGCTGGCCGTGGCCCTGGACGACCTGGCCACGACCGCCCGTGAGGGCAAGACGACGCCCGCGGACATGATGGGCGGCACGATCACCATCACCAACGTCGGCGTGTTCGGCGTCGACACTGGCACCCCGATCATCAACCCGGGCGAGTCGGCGATCCTGGCCCTGGGCGCGATCCGCGACATGCCGTGGGTGGTCGACGGCCAAGTCGTGCCGCGCAAGGTGTGCCAACTGGCCCTCAGCTTCGACCACCGCGTGGTCGACGGCCAGCAGGGCTCGCGGTTCCTGGCCGACGTCGGCGCCCTCCTGGCCGACCCGGGCGTGGCGATGACCTACTGATCCACCCGTTCCGCTGAACCGGAAGGGCCGGCGTCCACCTCGGGCGTCGGCCCTTCCGCGTCACCGGAACGGGTACCGCCGGAGCGGTCGGCGGGCAGGACCGTGTCCACCAGCGCCACCCGGCGGACCTTCAACCGCTGCTCGTCGAACCGCGTGTCGACCGGCACCACCACTTCCTGGAAGGTGCTGTCCAGGAACCAGATGTCGGTCTCCTCGAACGCGATGCCGCGCAGGTCGACCGTCACCCGGCGCAACGAAGAACCCTCCACCACGAGGACGCCGAACGACCGCTTCTCCGCCATCTCGGGGTAGAGGTCGGAGAAGTCCAGTTCGGTGTCGCTCACGTCGCACCGGTCGAAGCGGATCGTCGTGCCGACCACCTCGCTGGTGCGGAAGCTGATCCGCGAACCGGTGAACACCGCGCGGTAGAAGTAGATCGTCCGGCCCCGGATCTGGCTCGCGGTGAAGTCGACCGAGGTGCCGGTGAACTCGGCGCCGACGAACTCCACCGTCGCGTGGTCGAGCAAGGCGTCCCGGAAGCTGACCTGGTCGGACTCGAACGTGGTGCCGTGGCAGCTCAGCGTGGTGGCGCGGAAGACGGTCCGCTCGAAGGACGTGTGCGGGCCGCTGAACACCGCGCCGTCGAACACCACCTTGCCCTCGAAGGTGATCTCGCTGAAGTCCGCGTCGTGGAACGCGACCCCGGTGAAGTCGAAGTCCAGGCCCGACCAGGGGCCGGCGCGGTGCGGGGTGCCGAGGTGGGCGCGCAGCACCCGGAAGATCGTGGCGATGACCTCCTTCTCCCCCTCGTCGCTCTCGCGGGGCAGCCGCAGGTACGCGCACAGGACGTCCACGCAGGTCTGCCGCTGCGCGGCCCAGTCGTCGGCCAGGCCCGCCAGGGCGTACACACCCGCGATCCGGACCGCGGCCTGGTCGTGGCCGAGCTGGGCGGTCGTGCCGGCGAAGCGCTCGTTGAACAGCTTGGTGCGCTCGCGCTCCTCCTGGTTGAGCGTCAGCACGTGCGCCGCCTCGGTGACCCGCTGCCTGCGGTAGTTGACCGCGAGCGCGACGACACCGCCGAAGCCGGCGACCACCGCCAAGCCGATCTTGAGCACGTCGAGGGCCTCGGTGGTGCTGAAGGCGACGCCCCGCGGCAGCTTCGGCCAGCCGAGCAGCCACAGCAGCCCCGCGCCCGCCGCGCCACCGACCAGCAGTGCGACCGCGAACCACGTGACCACCGAGCGCCACACCGGGCCCTGGTGCCCGTCCGCGTGCCGTCGGCGGAAGCTGAGCCTGATCCTCGGTCGGCGCTTCACCGCCCACCAGGCCAGCAGGAGGGTGGCGAACGCCGCCGCGGCAGGCAGGTACAGGGTGACGGCGGGCGGCACGAGCAGTCATCGTGCCGGATCGGTCGGCGCGGCGGTCGTGGTTCGGCCTACTTGCCCGGCCGTGCGTTAATCGAGTTGAAGTTCCAGTGGCTGGAAAGTTCAAGGTGGTCCCCGTGACGCACTACTCGATCGGCGAACTGGCGCGGATGACCGGGCTGTCCACGCGGACGATCCGGTTCTACTCCGATTCCGGTGTGATCCCCGTTGCGGGGCGCACCGCGGGCGGGTTCCGCACCTACGACGTCGACGGGCTGGCGCGGCTCAAGCTCGTGCGGACCCTGCGCGACCTGGGCGTGGACCTGCCCACGGCGCAACGGGTGCTGGCACGGGAGGTGTCCGTCGCCGAGGTGGCGCGGACGCACGCGGAAGCCATCGACGCGCAGATGCGCACGCTCCGGTTGCGCCGGGCCGTGCTGCGGGTCGTGGCGCGAAACGGGGAGGTGGAGATGGTGCACGAGTTGGCGCGGCTGTCGGAGGAGGAGCGGCAGGCGATCCTGGACGACTTCTTCGACGACGTGTTCGGCGGGTTCGACCTGGACCCGAACTTCGAGCAGCACATGAGGTCCGTCCGGATCGAGCTGCCGGACGACCCGTCGCCGGAGCAGTTGGAGGCGTGGATCGAGCTGGCGAACCTGGTGCGCGACCCGGACTTCCGGGCGTCGATCCGCCGGATGTCGCAGCGCCACCAGGAGATGCGGGCGGAAGGCGCCGACATGTCGCCGAGCTCGCCCGCGCAGATGGAGGCGTTCCAGTACGCGTTCGGGCAGGCGCGTGAGGCGCTGGACGCGGGCGTCGACCCGCGTTCGCCCGAGGCGGCGGTGATCGTCGCCAGGATCAACGAGAAGTGGGCGTCGGCGCTGGACGTGCCCGGCGTGGGCCCCGAACTCTCCCGTCGCATGGAGGAGTTCGGCGACCCGAGGGCCGAGCGCCTCTGGCAGCTGATCGCGAAGGTCAACGGCTGGGAGACCCAGGTCCCGGACACCACGGCCGAACGGGCGTGGCTGGTCGAAGCGGGCCGCTGACGCTCACTCCCGCACCAGGCAGAACGGGTGCCCGGCGGGATCGGCGAACACCCACCAGACGTCGTGGGAATCGTCCAACAACGTCCCACCGAGCCGAAGGACCTCGGCCTTGGCCACGCCGAGGTCCGCCACCCCGATGTCCAGGTGGAACTGCTGCGGCTTGCGCGGATCGGGCCACCCAGGCGCCACGTACTCGGCGACCCGCTGGAACGCCAGCACGATCGTCTCGGTGTGCATCGTCGCCCAGTCGTCATCCACCGTCCACCGCCGATCGGGCCGATCGACCTCACCACCGAGAATCCCCTGGTAGAACCGGGCCAACACGCCGGGCTCCGGACAATCCAGGACGACGCACTGCAACACCCCGACCATGCCGCGACCCTAAACCAGCGGACGGGGTCTCCCGCGTCCTGAAGACCCCGCCCCGGCCCGGGCGAACCCGGGACGTCACCTACTTGATGTAGAGCCCGGAAATGGCCCTGGCCACGACCAACCGCTGGATCTCAGACGTCCCCTCGAAGATGGTGAAGATTTTCCGCAGGGGTGGTCCTGACCTGCACACATCACCTGGAATGGTGGTCTGACCTGCGCATACCTGGTCAACGTTCGTCATCGTTGACCAACCTTTCTCGACCTCTCACGGCCTGGAGACGGCCTGGGGGTTGATCAACGAACCGAGGGCACCACCACGGCACACCGTCGCCAACCGCGACGACTAACGTGCCGAGGTGGTGCCCTCCGCTATGTCCGGACACCCCTCGTTGGCCGCTGGCGCGGAGCGTCGGCGGGCGTCGATCGCCGTGCCCAGCCCGACCAAGCCGCAGGACCGCGCGATCGTCCCGACTGGTGCCGCTCGCAGCTCTCATCCTGGCGTCCGTCGCCGCTGGCGCGCGCCGCCACCCGACCACGTGCACCGACTCCGCGCACGGCCGACGGGCGGAGCGAAGCGGGAGCCCGGCGTGCCGGGATGCGGGGAGTCGGTGCCAACGTGCGTCGCCCGTACCGCGCGCCGCCGCAGGCGGCGCGCCTTGATCCCATAGAGCCAAGTTCGGCAGCGACCCCTGCCTAACGAGTAACGTTGTAGGCGCTAGAACGACAAGCTGGGAAAACGTATCGTCATGCAGGAGTTCCATTGATGGCAGATGATTTTCTTGCTGGATGCCCGTACTCTTTGCCCGACGATACGGATGTCGCGGAACAGCTTGCCCAGCTCCGCGCCAAGGAAGCGGTGGTGCGTGATCGTGTAAAGAAATCGGCACAAAGACTGATCGACCTAAGAGTGCTGGGAGAGGTTGAATTCGGGCAGCGAACCCGCGAAATTTATGAGAGCAACGCAATTGAAGGTCTCGGTCCAACCATGCTGCGGACGGCAACTATCTTGCGTTCTCCGGATGCGATGCGAATCGGTAATGCGGTAGACGTACTGCACGACGAGATGTTCGCTGCCAGCATTCGTGAGGATGAGCATCTTGCGGCGGTTCTGGGCATGCATGGCGCAAAAATTCTAGCAGAAACCGTGCTGAAGGATCTTAAGTCCGGTCAAGCGCTCACCGAGATGGACATTCGGTCTATTCACAGCCTTATTACTACAGGCGAGCATCATGCTGGCCAGTACAAAAAGTGGCATGTTAAGATTAGTGGTGATACGGCTCATGAGCCACTCCTTCCGATCGACACCCCCAGGGCCATGCATCAATATGTTAGCTGGCTGGCGACAGCTGACGAAGTTCCGGCGACATTGCGTGCGGCGATCGCGCATGCCTGGCTAACTCATATCCATCCTTTCGAGGATGGTAATGGGCGTCTCGCTCGAATACTTGCCAACATTATCCTGACGCGGGACTATCTTCCGCCCATCATTATTAGGCATAACTCGCAGCGTGCTCAGTATCTAGATGCACTTGAGAATAGCGACGCTGCTGGTGACATAATGCCGCTTGCGGGCATCTTCCTCGACGTGATGAGGAGATTCGCTCGAGAGATCGACCGGCCTGGATTCATTAGAAAGTTGGTTAACGAAGAGATCGCGCGAGAAAGCTCGGGTGTTTTTGCTCTCTGGCAAAAGAGCTTCAACGACTTCACTGACCGATTGTTTGGAGAGCTTCGTCTCCGTGGCATCTTTGTTACCGACGTTTCCCGTATTGACAGTGAGTCGTTCGGCTTGCTTTCTAGAAAGGATGCCTCCGGCGCAACCTGGTTGTTTGTTCTAAAATCTGACGGGGTGGAGATGTTGATATGGTTGGGTTATTCAAGTGATGGCATGAACGAAGCCGTGGACGCACACGTTCGCTACCCATCCATGTTCCTGTCTGTCAGAAACCGTGCTCACAGTTTGAAGCCGTATCGGCGTGCTACGGATGTCGAGGCCTACGGTCTGGGCGAAATCTGCCTATTCCCTGGCCAGCGTCCGCGTGTTTTCATCGACTCAGATGGTTGGATTAAAGAGAAGGTCGTAGACGCTGCTGCCAATGAAATTGCTGAGCGCATCAGGCGCGGTATGGCCGTCATTCGAGAGCAGAGCTAACCGCTGTTGGTAAGGTGGTCACGATAATTTCCGGACGTGCTTTTCGGAAAACGTCAACCTTACGTACTTTGTTGGCAAATGCTATTGACCTAACTCCGGCGGCATGGGCGGCCTGTACGTCTGCAATAGAATCGCCGACAAGTGTGCATCTACCGGGTGGGGTGCTTGTTGCGACGATTGCTTGTATAACGAGTTCAGGTGCGGGTTTGAGTTGACTTGCTCGTGAGCTGCTTCGCGCAGACACGGTCTCAAAAAGCGGAATCCAATCTTGTCGCTGGAGATAGGTCGTTATTGCAGCGTCCGAGTTGTTGCTCACGACGCAAAGCTTTCGACCAGTCGCTGCCCATCCAACGATAAGATCTTCCGCACCTCTTGTCGGTTCGGCGGTAGCAACTGCTTCAATCTCATTTGCTCTTAGTGCGGCCTCCAAATAGAGGGCTTCATGTTCGCCGAGCGTGGCGGCATAGCGGAAGACGTCGAAAGGGTCTTCGGTATTCGCGACGTCGGGCGGCAAGTCGGCATGTCCACCGTTCATCAATACTTCGCGGAGTCGGGTGGCTACCCGGCGGGCGGGAAGACCTGCGAATATTGAGCAGATAGGGCCGTCGAAATCGAGTAGTAGAACGTCGGTATTCGCAAGGATGTGGCCTAGAACGTCAGGGTCGTCTACGGGCACTTCGTCGGCGGTCACCGTTTGTACTCCGTGGCGACGGTGTTCCACAGGCTGTCGAACCAGGTGCGGGCTTGGTCGACGTATTGGCTGCCGGTGCTGGTGTCGTCGTCGGTGGTGCTGTGGTGGAAGAGGATGGCGTCCTTGCCCATCAGGTCGTAGATGGCCTGAGGTTCTCCGCCCAGTGACAGAACATGCTCACGGACGGGGTAGAAGCCGAAGAAGGCTTCGTTGTTATTGATCAGATAGAGCTTGAAGAGTGGTGCCGCTGGGTGGACGCGGACTTCTGCGGTGGCGTCCTTGACCAGGCCGAGTTCGCCCAGCTCGGTCACATTGTCCACGATGGCTAGGGTGTGGCGGCGCATGATCTCGGCGGCGCGTTCGCGGAAGGCCGGGCTGTCGGATCGGTCCTCGACGGTGCACGGCACCGACCACGGGACGGTTGGGTCTGGAACCAGGATGCGGACGTGGATCGTCTCGGGCGTGAGTCGGCCGATGCGGATCTTGTCCAGCGGCTCTTGAAGGATGCCGTGGAGGGTTTCGCCGGAGAACCCGGCGAAGTCGATCGTCATGCGGTCGGACGTGAACGCCTGCTCGATGTGTGGGCGCAGGCCTACCGGGCGCTCGGTGCGCTCTCGGACGAACACGCCGCTGCCCTGTCGGGAGACGATCAAGCCCTCGTCGCGCAGCTCGCGTAGGGCGCTCTGCACGGTCATCGGTGCGACGTCGTACTTCTTCGCCAGCTCGGCGCGTGACGGCAGCTTGTCGCCTGCCTTGAAGACCTTGGTCAGGATGGCAGCTCGCAAGGCGTTGGCCACCTGCACGTATGGCGGTCGCGGATCGTCTGGGTCTAGTGCCATGGTTCCTCGTCTCGTGGCCCGCCAGCGCAAAGCGGGGCGCAAAGCGTCTGTTCGCACATGTTCGCAGTGTCTGTTCGCACTTGGCTAGACCGCCTAGAGAGCTAGCTCGATCAGCTGACCTCCGCGACTTACTTGACTTGTCTAGCCAAGCTGTCTTACTCTCGTGACATGGCTAGCCCGCATAGGCAGGCTGGCAAGGTGACGGAGGTGGCTGGTGGCGGTTCCGTACGGGACTCGGTTCGAGGCGTCGTTCGACCAGGTCTTCCCTCAAGGGGCGTTGATGGTCGGTGAGGTCGCGCCGGACATGGAGTACATGAGCGCGGAGGACAAGGGGCGCGGTCGGCAGGCCAAGCAGCGTGTGGACGAGCGCACCGGTAAGCGGCAGTGGAAGGTCGTGGTCACGGATCCGTCCGCCGAGAAGGAGCGGGACGCGTCGGTGACGGTGACGATCCTGGCGGACGTGCAGCCGGTGCCGCCGCAGGCCGTGCAGGTGATGCCCGGTGTCGAGGTGCGGCCGGTGGCGTTCGAGGGCCTGACGGTCGAGCCGCGCGTGATGGGGGACCGGTACAAGTACCAGGGGTTCACCATCCGGGCCACGGGCATCGTGTCACCGCAGGTGGGCGCTGCTCCGAGGCGTGCGGAGAAGCCCCAGGGCGAGCAGAAGGCGGCTTGAGGTGGCGCGGCCGTCTCGTGAGGCGGTCGCCCGTTGGAACCTCGCGTACGCGGAGCAGACCGAAGCTCTGTTCGCGGCGTCCAGTTCGGACGGTCGGTTATCGGTGCTTCGGCTGGCTGACAGCTACGCGGCGGTGGCGTGGGCGTGGCGGATCCTGGCCGCTGATCTGGGCGTGCCCTTGTGGGCTCGTCATGCCTGTGCCGTCGCTGCCGAGGAGTTCGATCGTCGGGCGCGGATCGAGCGTGCCCGTGTCAACCCGGACGAGGACGGGACATGAGCAAGGACCAGCGCGTTTCGCAAGACGAGCTGTGGCGCAGGGCGCGGGCTGTCACGACGTTGCAGGGTGCGCATGACGCACTGGTGAAGGTGATGCCCGCGCCGGCGGCGGATCGAAAGCTGTGGAGTGACTTCTACCTGCGGTCGGCCGAGGTGTACGGGCGCGTCGCGGAGATCGATCGTGGGCACCATCACGAGGCGTTGTACTGGGCCCAGCGCGAGCGAGAGAAGGGCGAGGAGATTGCGAAGGCGCTGGCTCCTGGTGCCTCGGGGCATGACGGGAGTGGCAAGTGACGGCGGGTCCCAAGCCCAAGGTGATGGGTGCTCCTGCGCCCAGTGGGCGAGGCAGTCAGTACACGGTGCGGCTGCGGGTGGCGGAGTTCCAGCGAGCGGCGCGGCGGTCGGCGCTGACCTCTGACTACGCATTGGCACCCGCGATGGGCGTCAACCGTTCGACCATCTCTCGTGTGCTGACGGGTGAACTGCGGCCTGGTGCCGCGTTCATCGCCGGTGCGCTGGCAGCGTTCGCGCCGATCGAGGTGCGGTTCGAGGACCTGTTCGAGGTCGAGTCGAATTGGCCGACGTCATGAGTGGGGAGCGGCCTGACCGGGTGGTGATGGGAGCGCACCTCCCGGCGGGTGTCGCGCGTACTGCGGCGAACGTCGGCTACTCGGCGGGCGCTCTGGCCGAGGTGATGGCCGCATGGGTCGAGCAGCGGCTACGGATCTGGTCGGTCAGGGATCTGTCGGCCGCGTCGGGTCTGAACGTGCACACCGTCCGCATGGTTGTGCGGGATGTGGTCGCGGCCGGTCACGCGGCTCGGATGCCGGGCGCTGTCTCATCCTTCCCGGGGCCGTACCTGTACCGGCTGACACCGGTCGGGGCGCAGGCGTGGAGCGACTTTCGTTCGGACGCTCGTCTGAGGCGTCGGCCAGCCAAGGCTGAGTCGCCTACGCCTCGTCTGTAGGGCGCTGTAGCGCTGTTCGGGAACGCGTGACCGATGCGGTCGCGTGGTGATGGCGCACGCCTTGATGACAACTGAACAGTCTGCGGCTGGTGGGTGCGGTCGCGGGGAGACGGTCCAGGTCTTGGCGGGCTCGGCTGTCTCCCTGCGACTCACCTGACTGGCTTTGCCATGCGTTTTTGTTGACACACAAGGGATTCCAGTCATGTCAAGGGTATCGGTACGTGGGGGACGTACGTCAAGTCGACGCCCCACCGGTCTGTGGAAGTTGCCCAACGGTCGGCGCTGCCAGTCGTGCAAGCGGTTCGGTGTCTACGCCCCGAACCAGCTCGACTGCTGTGCCTGCCTGGGATGGTTGCCGCTGATCTTCACCCTCGCTGTGGGCGGTGCGCGGTGAACGGCGGTAAGTGGGTCGACCCGGCTCCGTTCGAGGGTGTGCGGCCTCGGGTGCCGTGGTGGGTGTTGGTACCGGGCAAGGCCAAGTGGATCGCGGCCTTGGTGGCGCTGGTGTGGTTGGTGTTGGTCGGCGTCGTGCGCCTGGTGCTTGTTGTCGTGCGCTACCCGGTCGTCACGCTGGTTCCCGCGTCGACGGCCTGGTGCTGGTGGCGGTACGGGTTGTCACCGTTGGTGCTGGCGCTGTTGTCGCTGGTCGCTGCCCTGGTGCTCTGGGCCGGTCTGGATCGTGGGTCGTTCCTGCGGCACGGCTGGTACCGGCTGGTGACCGAGTGGCGGCGGGCGACGGTGTACGTCCCGAAGTGGCGGTCGGTGATGCGGCTGTCGGACCTGGCCAAGCGTGACCGTGGCCGTGAGTACCGGCCCAAGCTGAGGCGGGTCCGGTCGGAGGGGTGGCGGGACCGCGTTCGGGTGCGGATGATCCCGGCCCAGTCGCCTGAGGCGTGGGAGCTGCGGCGGGACAACCTGGCGCACTCGTTCGGCGCTCGCTCGTGCCGGGTGAGGGTGCTGCGGCCTCGGCTGCTGGAACTGGACTTCGTGCACGCTGACCCGCTCGTGCGGCCGGTGTCCGTGCCTGCGTTGGAAGGCTCGGCCGACGTCGACTTCAAGCGGGTGGTCGTCGGGCGGACGGAGACGGGCAAGCCGTGGCGGCTGCGACTGCTCGGGTCTCAGCTCCTCGTGGTCGGCGTGCCCGGTGCCGGTAAAGGCTCGGTGTTGTGGTCGATCGTGTGGCAGCTCGCGCCGGCGATTCGGGCGGGCCTCGTGCGCCTGGTCGGGATCGACCCGAAGGGCGGCATGGAGCTGGGCCAGGTGCCCGACGCCTTCGACCGCTTGGTGTTCGGCAGCGGCGCGGACGCGGTCGAGCTGCTGGAGGAGATCTCCGCTGAGGTGAAGGAACGGGCGGCGCGATACCGGGGCATCCGGCGGCTGTGGGCTCGGGACACCGGTGAGCCGTTGACCGTGCTCATCGTGGACGAGCTGGCCGACGTGATCGCCTACCAGACGGACAAGCAGCTCCGGGAGCGTGCGGCACGAGCTGTGCAGACGATCGCCTCCCAGGGACGTGCTCCGGGATACGTGCTCGTCGGCCTGGTCCAGGACCCGCGCAAGGAGGTCGTCTCCTTCCGGCACCTGTTCAGCACCCGTGTTGCCCTGCGGCTCGATGAGCCACAGCAGGTGGACATGGTGCTTGGTGATGGTGTCCGCCAGCGCGGGGCGGCGGCTCACGAGATCAGCGAGAACACGCCCGGTGTCGCCTGGGTCAAGCAGGACGGCCAGCGGGAGCCGGATCGGGCTCGGGCCTTCCACGTCACCGACGCTGACTTGGCGACGCTGCGCGACTACTTCCGGCCTGCCGAGGTGCGGCCGTTCCCGACCAAGCCGGACGGTGCCGAGGGGGTGGCGGCGTGACGACTGGTACGCGAGCTGAGCGGATGCGTCAGCCGATGGCGCTAGACGTGGCCAAGGCTGCGGCCGAGCAGCACGGCGTGTGCGTGCGGCCGTTCACGATGGAAGTTGAGGACCGGACCACTTACGAAGTCCGCTACGTCGCGGTGCCGTGCGGGGCGACGGTCGAGAGCGTCTGTGCGCCGTGCGCGAAGAAGGCCAAGGCGTTGCGGATGGCCCAGTGCCGTGAGGGCTGGCACATGGCCGACGAACCCGACTTCACCCCCGACCCACCAACCAAGGACCAGAAGGAGCTGCTGACGTTCTGGGCCGACCTGGTCAAGGCGTACCGGGAGGCGGTTGAGGTCGGGGCGGCCGGTGACGCTGACGAACTGCGGGA
Organism: Saccharothrix sp. CB00851; assembly: GCF_001905065.1. Taxonomy (NCBI): domain Bacteria; kingdom Bacillati; phylum Actinomycetota; class Actinomycetes; order Pseudonocardiales; family Pseudonocardiaceae; genus Saccharothrix; species Saccharothrix sp. CB00851. The sequence goes on along the minus strand of NZ_LWLC01000001.1, from coordinate 775,632 downwards.
GGAGATCCACAGCGTCGGCGCGGAACTTCGGCAACTCGGCGTCCGGGGCCGCTTCCCCTCACCCGACGCACCCGCCAAGCGGCCGGTGAAGCGGTCGACCAAGCGCCGACAGGATGCACCGAACCTGCCTCGGCGGAGGGTCGAGAAGCGCACGGTGGGCCGGGAGTACGCGGGAGGATTCCGGCCCTCGATGTTCGTCACGCTCACCCTGGACAGCTACGGGCGCGTGCGCGATGACGGCACACCGGTCGACCCGGACACCTACGACTACCGGCGGGCGGCTCGGGACGCGGTGCACTTCGCGTCGTTGGTGGATCGGTGGTGGCAGAACCTGCGGCGGGTCGTCGGATGGGACGTGCAGTACTTCGCCACGGTCGAGCCGCAGAAGCGAGCGGCGCCGCACCTTCATGCGGCAGTCCGCGGTTCGATCCCGCACGAGACCATCCGGCTCGTTACGGCGGCCACCTACCACTAGGTGTGGTGGCCCAACCACGACGAACGGCTCTACGGCGGCGACCACCTGCCGGTCTGGGACGCACGGGCGGAAGCGTTCGTCGACCCGGACACCCGGCAGCCGCTGACGGCCTGGGCGGATGCGATCGAGGCCGTGGAGGAACCGGCGCATGTGGTGACCTTCGGCCGCCAGGTCCACTCCAAGGGCATCCTCGGCGGCTCGGAAGAGGCCGGACGCCACATCGGCTACCTGACCAAGTACCTCACCAAGTCCATCGGTGAAGTGGTCGAGCAGTCCGCCGACCGGCAGCGCAGGCACGCTGACCGCTTGGCAGATGAGCTGGCCGTGACGCCCTGCTCCGACCGCTGCGCGGTCTGGCTCCTTTACGGCGTCCAACCACGCGGCGTCGGCTCCCGGACCACTCCGGGCCACTGCAAGGGGCGGGCACATCGGCGGACCACGCTCGGCCTGCCGGGTCGGCGGGTGCTGGTGTCGCGGAAGTGGTCGGGCAAGACGCTGGCCGATCACCGGGCCGACCGAAAGCGGTTCGTCATCGAGGCACTGAAGGCCGTGGGCATCGAGAAGCCGGAACCCGACACGTCCCAGCTCGTCTGGCACAAGGTCCGGCCCGGTGACCCCAACGTGCCACCACGCGCGCACCTGCTCATGCACGCCATCGCCCAACGGGTCACGTGGAAGGCCGAGTACGACCGGGCCTTGCTGGCGGCCAGCGGTGCACCGCCCGATCTTTCGGCAGTTCCACAAGCGGCCTGAGACATGGGGAGGGGGACGGCAATGAGCGCGAACGAGTTCGACCGGCTGTGGAGCGTTGACGATCTCTCAGCCTTCCTCGGCGTGCCGGTGCACACCATTCGTGGCTGGCGCAGCAAGAACTACGGGCCTCCGGCTGGGAAGGTCGGAAAACACCTGCGGTGGGATCCGGCCAAGGTCCGCGAGTGGTTCGAGGGCCTGGACCTCGAAACTCGGCCGTGGACGACAGGCGCATCCACCGGAACCCCTGCAAGGTCAACAGCATCAAGCGGCCTCAGCGGTCGTCACGCAAGGTCGTGCCGTGGGCGGAATCGCGGGTCCACAAGCTTCAGATGGTGTTGGACCCGCGATTCAAGATCACGGCTCCGCTCGGCGCTGGCTGTGGTCTGCGGCAGGGCGAGATCCTGGCGTTCTCGCCGGACGACATTGACCGGGACGCCATGGTGATCAACGTTCAGCGACAGGTCAGGATGATCAATCGCGCGTTGGTGTTCTCGCTGCCCAAGCGGAACAAGACGCGCCAGGTGCCCCTGTCGAGAGGCGTCCTGGCGGCCGTTGACGCCTACCTGGATATGTTCCCGCCAACCTCGGTGACGCTGCCTTGGGACCGGCCCAACGGTGACCCGGTGACGGTCGACCTGCTCATGGTCCGCGACGACGGCAAGCCGTGGAACGGAGACCTGTTCAACAAGGTCGTCTGGGTGCCCGCGTTCAAGCAGGCCGGGCTGACCTACGCCAAGCGACAGGACGGGATGCACGCCATGCGGCACCTGTACGCATCCGTGCTCCTGGCCCAGGGCGTGTCCATCAAGGAGTTGGCGGAGTACCTCGGCCATGCCGACCCCGGCTTCACGCTCCGCACCTACACGCACCTGATGCCATCCAGTCACGAACGTGCCCGGAAAGCAGTGGACGGGGTCTTCCGCGTCCCGAAGACCCCGTCCACCTCCCAGACGGCCTGACGACGGCCTGGGGAGATCAACTCACTTGATGTACATGCCCGAAATGGCCCTGGCCACGACCAACCGCTGGATCTCCGACGTCCCCTCGAAGATGGTGAAGATCTTGGCGTCACGGTGCATCCGTTCGACCGGGTGCTCGCGCGTGTACCCCGCGCCGCCCAGGATGTGGATCGCGCGTTCCGTCGCCCACACCGAGACCTCGCCCGCCTTGAGCTTCGACATCGAGCCCTCACCGGCGGTGAAGGGGACGTTGTTGCGGCCCATCCAGGCGGCACGCCAGACGAGCAGGCGGGCGGCGTCGATCTCCATCTTCATGTTGGCCAGGTCGAACGCGATGGACTGGTTCTCGATGATCTTGCGGCCGAATGCCTCGCGGTCCTTGGCGTACTCCAGCGCGTACTCGTAAGCCGCACGCGCGACACCCACGGCCATGGCGCCGACGGTCGGGCGGGTCGTCTCGAACGTCGCCATCGCCGCCTGCCCGCCGGCCTTCTGACCCTCCCGGGCGCGGGCCAGCCTGGCGTCCAACCGCTCCTTGCCGCCCAGCAGGCACCGGCCGGGCACGCGCACGTCGTCGAGGAACACGTCCGCCGTGTGCGACGCCCGCATCCCGTGCTTGCGGATCTTCCCCGGCGACGACAGCCCGGGCGTCTCCGGCGGCACGACGAAACCGGCCTGGCCGCGGGCGCCCAGAGAGCTGTCCACGACCGCGGTCACGACGTGGACGTTTGCGATGCCGCCGTTGGTCGCCCACGCCTTCTGCCCGTTGAGCACCCACTCGTCCTTGGCCTCGTCGTACACCGCCCGCGTGCGGTACCCGGCCACGTCCGACCCGGCCTGCGGCTCGGACGCGCAGAACGCCGCCAGCTTCGGCTCGTCCTCCGTGCCGAAGCACTCGGGCACCCACTCGGCCAGCTGCTCGGGCTCGCCGGACGCGAAGATGCCCGCCGCGGCCAGACCGGTGCCCATCAACGCCAACGCGATCCCGGCGTCACCCCAGAACAGCTCCTCGGTGGCGATCGGCAGCGACAGCCCGATGGGGTCGGCGAACCAGGTGGCCAGCGACTCGAACCCGTACAGGCCGATCTTCGCCGCCTCCTGGATCACCGGCCACGGCGTCTCCTCGCGCTCGTCCCACTCCGCCGCCGCGGGCCGGATCACGTCCTTCGCGAAGCCGTGCACCCACTCGCGCAGGTCGACCTGGTCCTCGTTGAGCTCCAGCGAAAAACCGCCCATGGTCCCCTCACGCCTTCGGAATGTTGAACAAGCTCATGAACCCGGCCGCGAAGCCCAGGTCGCCCTTGACCTTCAGCTTGCCGGTCATGAACAGCACCGGTGCCGACGCGTTGCCGGTCGCGAGCTTCAGGAACTCCACCGGTCCCAACGTCACGACGGCCCTGGGGTCACGGGTCTCGCTCTTGTTGATCGTGCACGACGCGTTCTCGATGATCGCCTCGTACACGTCGTCGCCGTCGAACCCGCCGGTGAGCCGGAAGTGCACGACGGCACGCGTGGCGCCCGCGCGTTCGCTGCGGAAGTGCACCTCCATGCGCCGGAACACCTCGTCCAGCACGCGTTCGCGCAGGCCGGGCCGCGACGTGACGGCCTCGATCTGGTCTTTGGACGCGCGCGAGATGATCCGCGCGAAGTTCTGCGGGTCCATCTTGGCCAGGTCGAGGTCGGCGCCGCCGTCGGCCAGCGCGCCCAGCGCGTCCAGCAGGTCGGCGAACTCGTCGCGGCCGAGCTTCTTCGGGTCGATGCCGCGGGCGATGACGTCGATGTCGACGTCCTTGAGCGCCGGGTCGGCCGGGTCGACCTGCCTGAGCGTTGAGATCAGCTCCTGCGGGCTGAGCTTCGCGATCGCCTCGGTGGTGAGGTCGATGGTCATGTGTGGCACCTCCGCTACCTACTGACAGGTAAGCCTACTGGCGAGTAGGTAAGGCGGCAAGGGGCGCGGAGTAATCTTGTCGCCAGCCATCCAGGGGGTGCGATGCACGCAGAGCAACCGGTCCGCCCGGGCCGGGCCAAGAGACTGCCACGCGCGGTGCGCGAGCGGCAGATCATGGACGCCGCGGTCGACGTCTTCTCGCGCTTGGGTTTCCACGCCGCGTCCATGGACGAGATCTCCGAGGTCGCGGGCATCTCCAAACCCATGCTGTACGCCTACCTGGGCTCGAAGGAAGAGCTGTTCGCCACCTGCATCCGCCGTGAGGCGACCCGGATGATGGAGGCCATCGCGAACGGCGTCGAGGCCGAGGAGCCGCCGGACGTCCAGCTGTGGAGCGGCCTGCGGGCGTTCTTCGGGTTCGTCGGCGAGAACCGCGCCAGCTGGCAGGTGCTGCACCGGCAGGCGTCCTCCCAGGGCGGTCCGTTCGCCGAGGAGCTGGCCGACATGCGCGGCCGGGCGATCAGCCTGGTGGCGGCGCTGCTGGTGCACTCGTCGGACTTCACCAACGTGCCACGGGCGGGCGACAAGGAGGCCGAGTCGCTGGCCGCGGCGCTGGTCGGTGCGGGCGAGTCGCTGGCCGACTGGTGGCTCGACAACCCCCGGGAGCCGGCGGGCGTCGTGGCCGCGCGGCTGATGAACCTGGTCTGGATGGGCTTCGGCGACCTCGTGGCGGGCAACGTCTGGCACCCGCCGTCACGCCGGGCGACCGCGGAGTAGGCGGACGCCCGGCAGCGCGCGTCAGCCGCTGATCACGCCCTCCAGGTGCGGGCGGTCCGACCACAGCGCGAACCGCCACCCGTCACCCGTGGGCGAGGACGAGAAGTCGACCGCCCCGGGCAGCAGGACCGGCGCCTTGAACCGCACGTCGACCTCGTACGCGGTCGGCAACCGCCCTTCGAACGCGACCACGCACCGCGCCTTCGACCACATCCCGTGCGCGATGGCCCGGGGGAACCCGAACGCCTTGGCCGTCAACGGGTGCAGGTGGATGGGGTTGCGGTCGCCGGACGCGGCCGCGTACCGCCGGCCGAGGTCGCCGGGCAGCCGCCACCGGGCCGTGGGCGAGGGCGGTTCGGCCCGCGGCGACGACTCCTTCGCGGCCGCACCCTCCCGGCGCAGGTAAGTCGACACGTCGACCCACACCTCCTCGCCGTCCACCGACACGGTGGTCACCACGTCGAACTGACGACCCCGCTCGTGCGGCCGCAGGTCCGCCAGCGCCACGTGCAGCGACAGCGGTTCGGCGACCCGCAGCGGCCGGTGCTGCCGGATCCGGTTGGCCACGTGCACCAGGCCGGGCAGCGGGAACGGGAAGCCGGGCCCGGTCATCAGCCGGATCTGCAGCCCGAACCCGAGCACGTGCGGGTAGGTGATCGGCAGCTCGTCGCGCACGCCGAACCCGCAGACCTTGTTGTACCGGGCCAGGTGCTCGGGGTCGACGCTGACCTCGGCGTCCAGCGACGACGTCGGCAGCTCGCCACCGCGCCGGGTGAACCCGGTCAGCGCGGCCTTGGCGTAGAGCAGGGTCAGGTTCGCCATCACGCCCCCAGCAGGCTCTGCCCGCACACGCGCACCACGTTGCCGTTCACCCCGGCCGACGCCGGGTGCGCGAACCACGCGATCGCCTCGGCCACGTCCACCGGCAGGCCGCCCTGCGACAGGCTGTTCATCCGCCGCCCCGCCTCCCGGATGAACAACGGCACCGCTGCCGTCATCCTGGTTTCGATGAACCCCGGCGCGACCGCGTTCACCGTGGCGCGGCCCGCGAGCCGCCGCGACAGGGAGTCGACCATGCCGATCACACCCGCTTTGGTGGTGGCGTAGTTGGTCTGGCCGACGTTCCCGGCGATGCCCGCGATGGACGACACGCCGACGATCCGCCCGTCGGGCCGCAACGTGTCGGCGGCGAGCAGCGCGTCGTTGACCCGTTCCTGCGACGCCAGGTTCACCGCGACCACCGCGTCCCATCGGCCCACGTCCATCCGCCCGAGCGTGCGGTCACGCGTGATGCCCGCGTTGTGCACGACGACGTCCACGCCACCGTGCCGCTGGGAGAGGTGCTCGACGATCCGCGCGGGCGCGTCCGGCGCGGTGATGTCGAGCTGGAGCGCGGTACCGCCGACCCGGTTGGCCACCACGGACAGCTCGTCGCCCTGCGCGGGCACGTCCAGGCACACCACGGTGGCGCCGTCGCGGCCCAGCACCTCGGCGATCGCCGCGCCGATGCCCCGGGCCGCACCCGTGATCAGCGCGACCTTCCCGGCCAGCGGACGATCCCAGTCCTCCGGCGCCTCGACCTCGGCCGCGCCGATCCTGATCACCTGCCCGGACACGTACGCGGACCGGCCCGACAGCAGGAACCGGACGGTCGACTCGATCGCACCCTCCCCGCCGGGCTCGACGTACACGAGCTGGGCCGTGCCGCCGCGCTTGAGCTCCTTGCCGACGCTGCGCGTGAACCCCTCCAGCGCGCGCTGCGCGATCTGCGACTCGGCATGCTCGGGCGGCGTGCCGAAGACGACCACCCGGCCGCACGGCCCGAGGGAGCGAATCACCGGCTGGAAGAACTCGTACAGCTCGCGCAAGCGCTCGACCGACTCGATGCCGGACGCGTCGAACAGCAGCGCGCCGTACCTCTCGCCCTCGGTCGTCCCGGACACCGCGTCCAGGCCGAGGGACTTCACCGCCGCGCCGACGGGATCGGCCAGCCGGCCGCCGCCACCGATCAGCACGGGTCCGTCCAGCGGGGGTTTTCCGGGTGAGTGGCGGCGCAGCGGGTACGGGTCGGGGAGACCGAGCTTGCCCACGACGAACCGCCCGAGGCCGGACCTGGCGAACGACTGGTAACGATCCATGCCGACATCACACTCCCTACTCGCTAGTAAGTCTACTGATGAGTAGGTAACATTGAGCCACCTGCCCACGATCCTGGAGGACGACATGGCCCGAGTAGCCATCCTCGGCGGCAACCGCATCCCGTTCGCCCGGTCGAACGGTCCCTACGCCACAGCGTCGAACCAGGACATGCTCACCGCCACCCTGGACGGCCTGGTGAGCCGGTTCGGGCTGCAGGGCGAACGGCTCGGCGAGGTGGTCGCGGGCGCGGTGCTCAAGCACAGTCGCGACTTCAACCTGGTCCGCGAGGCGGTGCTGGGCAGCAGCTTGTCCGCCGAGACGCCCGCCTACGACGTGCAGCAGGCGTGCGGCACCGGCCTGCAGGCGGTGATCGCGGTGGCCAACAAGATCGCGCTCGGCCAGATCGAGGTCGGCGTGGCAGGTGGCGTCGACACCACCAGCGACGCGCCGATCGGCGTGAACGAGGACCTGCGCGGCGTGCTGTTGGAGTTCAACCGGGCCCGCAGCGTCGGCGCGAAGCTCAGGACGGCCCTCAAGTTGCGCCCGAAGCACGTGGTGCCGGACATCCCGCGCAACGGCGAGCCGCGCACCGGCCTGTCCATGGGTGAGCACGCGGCCATCACCGCCCGCGAGTGGGGCATCGCGCGCGAGGACCAGGACGAACTGGCCGCCGCGAGCCACCGCAACCTCGCCGCCGCGTACGACAGGGGGTTCTTCGACGACCTGGTGACGCCGTACCTGGGCCTGACCAGGGACCAGAACCTGCGGCCGGACTCGTCGGTGGAGAAGCTGGCCAAGCTCAAGCCGGTGTTCGGCGAGGGCGAGGGCGCGACGATGACCGCGGGCAACTCCACACCGCTCAGTGACGGCGCGTCGGCCGTGCTGCTGGCGTCGGAGGAGTGGGCCGCGGCGAGGAACCTGCCCGTGCGGGCCTACCTCACGTTCACCGAGACGGCGGCCGTCGACTACGTGCACGGTGGCGAGGGCCTGCTGATGGCGCCCGCGTACGCGGTGCCGCGGATGCTGGCGCGCGCCGGGCTGTCGTTGCAGGACTTCGACTTCTACGAGATCCACGAGGCGTTCGCGTCCCAGGTGCTGGCGACGCTGAAGGCGTGGGAGGACGCGGACTTCTGCAAGGGCAGGCTCGGGCTGGACGCGCCGCTCGGCGCGATCGACCGGTCGAAGCTGAACGTCAACGGCTCGTCGCTGGCCGCCGGGCACCCGTTCGCCGCGACCGGCGCGCGGATCGTGGCCACCCTGGCGAAGCTGCTGGCGGAGCGAGGCTCGGGGCGCGGGCTGATCTCCATCTGTGCGGCGGGTGGTCAGGGAGTTACGGCGATCGTGGAGCGATGAGGCCGATCGTTAGGCCGAACGGGTGTTATTGGTAACACAACGCGTTCCCGTTCCGTTTCCAATGCATGAACCACTCACGGCTCTTCGCCGCAGTCGTGCTGGTGGCGGCGTCCTGCGCTGCCTGCGGGGAGACGTCCCGCGACACCACCACCGTGCGCATCGGGGTGACCGCGTCGGCCAACGAGCCCCGGGTCGCGCTCACCAGGACCGTCGTCGACCGCTTGGCCGAGGCGGTCGACCAGGGCGTGACCCGGGTCGTCGTGTACCGGCAGGGCGAGGACTCCGGCGGTGCGTACCTGGACGAGGACTTCACCGTCCGGGACGGCAACGAGGTGGAGAGCGACTCGGCGCTGCGCGAGCTCGGCTTCGAGCAGAACCTGAACCGGCTGACCGGGCAGCTCAGCCAGCTCGGCGGTGACAGCACCGACCTCGACCCGCTGTCCGTGCTGGCGGACATGGCGTCCGCGTCGGGGCCCGCCGTGCTCGTGCTGCAGACCAGCGGGTTGCAGACCACCGACCCGCTCGACCTGACCCGGCTGGGCCTCGACCTCGACGTGTCCGCCGTGGTGGCGTCGGTGCCGGACGACGCCCTGCCCGAGCTGACCGATAAGGACGTGATCTTCTCCGGGCTGGGCCAGGTGGTGGGCGACCAGCCCCAGTTGCCGCCGAGCGCGCGGGAGGCACTGGTCCAGCTGTGGCTCGGGATCTGCGTGAAGTTCCACGCGAAGAGCTGCACGAACGACACAGAACCGGTGCCAGGTGGTGCGTCGATCGGCCGGGCCGAGGTGCCGACCGTGCGGATCGGCGAGGTGGTTGCCTCCGACACGTCGGTGCACCTGCCGAACTCCCTGCTGTTCAAGGCGGGCAGCGACGAGCCGGCGCCCGGTGCGCGCGAGGTGCTGGCGGAGGTGGCGAAGAAGTTCGACGGTCGCACCACCGCACGGGTGGTCGCCCGCACGGCCAGCTCGGCGTCGGCGGCGTGGGCGCTCAACCTGACCCTGCGGCGCAGCGACCGGGTGGTGTCGATGCTGGTGGAGCTGGGCGTGAGCCGGGCGGCGTTCACCGAGGTCCGCGGTGCGGGCTTCGCCTCGCCCCTGGAACCGGACCTGGACAGCTACGGCGACCTGATCGCCGATGCCGCCGCCCGCAACCGCTCGGTCGTCGTCGAACTGGCCGAACCGCGAACCAGCAGCTGACCCCGCGCTCCCGCGTGTCCTACGTCCAGAACGCGAGTGTCCTACGTTCGCGTCGCGAGTGTCCTACGTTCAGGACCCCGAGTTGAACGTTCAGGACACGCGGGGCCTCAGTCGAGGAGTGCCCACGAGGCCGTGCAGCGGACCGTGACGGTGATCTGCTGCGCCTCCAGGTTCAGCTCGTCCATCTGCGGCGGCACGCCCGGCGCGCCGCCGTAGGCCGCCGTCCTCATCCGGGTCGACTCGACCGCCCAGCCCTCCGCGTCGCCGTCGGTCAGCCGGTGCAACGGCCCCAGCCGCGCGCCGAGCGCGCCGGCGTAGCCCTCGGCACGGCGGCGCGCGTCCAGCACGGCCTCGCGCTGCGCCTCGCGGACGGCGTCCGCGTCGTTCTTGAGCTGCCACGTCGGCCCGTGCAGCCACGTCGGCTCGGCGGTCACGAGCGCGCCCAGCAGGCCGTCGAGCGCGGTGACGTCGTCGACCCGCACCACGTAGTTCTGCACGGCTCGGCTGCCGGAACGGCGCTTGCCGTCCCAGTTGTCGTGCACGTTGAGCTGCCGTGACCGCACCTCGACGCCCGGGCGTTCCAACGCGGGCTCCACGCCGGCGATCCGCGTGGTCAGCCGTTCCACCGCCTCCTGCCGCGTCGAGCCCAGCGTCTCGAAGCTCACGCTCACCTCGGCGCGGTCAGCGGTCCGCTCCACCTTGCCGACGCCCTTGGTCACTACCTCAGCCATGGCACGACGCTACCGCCGATGTCGCTCGATAGCGCTATATAGCTTCCAGCCTAGATTTGGGAATACCGACCGACACGGCCTGAGTATTGGATCCGCTGTAGACACCTCGATACCTTCCGAGGATGGACCCGGTGCGCAACCCGTTCGCCCCCGGCGCGGGCCAACGGCCACCCGAGCTGGCGGGGCGCGACAAGGAGCTGGGCGCGTTCGAGGTCGTTCTCGAACGCGTGGCGCGCGGCCGGCCGGAACGCAGCCTCGTGCTCACCGGGCTGCGCGGCGTGGGCAAGACCGTGCTGCTGGGCGAGCTGCGGTCGATGGCGATGAAACGCGGCTGGGGCGCCGGGAAGATCGAGGCACGGCCCGAGGCCGGGCTGCGCCGCCCCCTGTCGGCCGCGTTGCACCGGGCGATCCGCGACCTGGCCGTGCGGCACCGCGCGCCGGACCGGGTGGAGGCCGTGCTCGGTGTGCTGAAGGCGTTCGCGCTGCGGTCCAACCCCGAGGACGCGAAGCTGCGCGACCGGTGGCAGCCGGGCATCGACGTGCCCGCGGCGGTGGGCCGGGCCGACTCCGGTGACATCGAGATCGACCTGGTGGAGCTGTTCACCGAGGTCGCCGAGCTGGCGCAGGACGTGGGCACCGGCGTGGCGCTGCTGATCGACGAGATGCAGGACGTGCCGGCGGACGACGTCTCGGCGTTGTGCGCGGCGTGCCACGAGCTGTCGCAGTCGGGCGCGCCGCTGGTCGTGGTCGGCGCCGGGCTGCCGCACCTGCCTGCCGTGCTGTCGGCGTCGAAGTCGTACTCGGAGCGGCTGTTCCGGTACGTGCGGATCGACCGGCTCTCGCGGGAGGACGCCGACCGCGCCGTGCTGGCGCCCGTGGACCGGGAGGAGGCGGGCATCGAGCCGGAGGCGTTGGACGCGCTGTTCGACGCCTCGGGCGGCTACCCGTACTTCATCCAGGCCTACGGCAAGGCGGCGTGGGACGCGGCGCCCGCCGACCCGATCACGGCGACGGACGTGGCGGTGGCCGCGCCGGAGGCGGACGCCGAGCTGGCGGTCGGGTTCTTCGGGTCGCGGTACGAGCGGGCGACGCCGGCCGAGCGGGAGTACCTGCGGGCGATGGCGGAGCGGACCGACGGCAAGGACGCGGGCGTGAACACCGCGCAGGTGGCCGAGCACCTGGGGCGCAAGCCGTCGTCGTTGTCGCCCGCCCGGGACAGCTTGATCAAGAAGGGGCTCGTGTACTCGGCCGAACGCGGGCAGATCGCGTTCACCGTGCCGCACTTCGGCCGGTTCCTGCTCGGCCGTGAAGACTGACGTCCCGCTGACCTGCGGTTATTCGCTCGCTTCGGTCGCATCGGGTGTTCTAGCGTGCACGCTAGAGAGTTGCCGGCTGCGCATCCGGTCCAGCAGGTGTCCCCCAGGCGAATCGTCAGGGACAACGCGGTGGCCGCCGATGATTCGTCGGCATGTGCGGCACCTCACCGGATAATCGGGTGCTTTCGAGCGCGCGAGGGTGCATACTTGAGGCACACACCGAGGAAGACCTTTGAGAGGGATGAACCCCCGATGAACTTCACTGCGAAGCTCCGCGCTCGTCGTGTCGAGGCTCGCAACCGCAAGGCTGTCGCCCGCGCGATCGACATGGCGCCCACCCCGGCCATGCGTCACGAGCTGATGGCGATCGCCCAGGCCCAGGTGACGACCCTCCGCTGAGGGGGACCTTCCTCCGGCGCGCGTGACGACCACCCGATCGACACCGGGTGTGCGCCCCGTCGTCCGCGCTCTGGCGAAGGGGTAACGACGAAGCCCTGCCGCACCTCCCGCGCGGCAGGGCTTCGTCACTTCAAAACGTGATCCCCGTCACACCCTATAGGGGATGTAACGGCACCCGATCGTGTATCGATGTTCCCAGTGACCCCGCGGTGCTGTCGGACCCCCGACCTGGCAGCACCGCGGGGTTTCCCATGAGCGGCTACTTGGCCGTCGCCGAGCCGTTCCAGGTGTCGTCCGGCGTCCTGTGGGCGCGCCTGATCTCCACAATGTCCCCCTGCGTGTTCATGTCTGTCCCCCAATGGACCACTCCATGGTGCCATCGGGGTACGACAGTTTCATGAGGGTTTGCTGAGAGCATGACCCGATGACGCACCCGCTCCTGGTCGTGGACGCCGCCAACGTCGTCGGCTCGGTACCGGACGGCTGGTGGCGCGACCGCGCCGGTGCCGCCGCCCGCCTGCGCGACGACCTCGTCGCCGTGGCCGAGCACGGCCTGCCGGCCCTCCCGGGCCCGCTGGAAGTGGTCCTCGTGGTCGAGGGCAAGGCGCGGCACGTCGAGTCGGTGCCCGGTGTGCGGGTCGTGTCCGCGCCGGGTTCGGGTGACGACGCGATCGTGGACGTGGTCCGCGCCAACCCGGACCGCCCGTGCACGGTGGTCACCGCCGACCGCGTCCTCCGCGACCGCGTGGCGGCCCTCGACGCCGACGTCCTCGGCCCCCGTGCGGTCCGCCGCCCCGGCTAGCGGATTGACGAACATCGCCCGGGTGGGTTCTCATCATTTTCAGCACACGCCGCCGTGCTGCTGCGAAATGACGCGTGAGATCGAATAACTACCCCTCCGGGAGCAGTTGATGATCCCTCAGCAAACGCATCGGCCGGACCTCGACGAATGGGCCCGCGAGTTGTTGCGGAGCACCGACGACTGGATCGTCGACAGCGGCGTGGAACGGCTGCTGGCGCACGAGTTCGCCACCACCGACCCGCGCAAATGGCACTGGGTCGACGTGTACCCGCGGTGGCCGAAGGAGCCCGACTCGGCGCCGACGCGGATGCTGGACGATTGGCGTTCGCAGGAGTGGCGGCGGATCGAATTCCTCTACCTGCACCTGCCTTACTGCGCCCAGCGGTGCCACTTCTGCTACTACTTCATCTCGACCGACACGAGCCGTTCGGGTGATTACCTGACCGCGTTGCGGAAAGAGGTGCGGACATTCCTCTCACGGTTGCCCGCCGACGCCACCGCCGGTGACCTGTTCTTCGGCGGCGGCACGCCGTCGATGATGGCGGTGGACGACCTGCGCACCCTCTACGACGAGGTGTACGAGCACATCGCCCAGGACCGGATCGGCATGGTCACGCTCGAACTGCACCCGCGCACCATGCGCAAGGACATCCACCGGCTGGCGGAGTCCGGGCACATCCGGCGGGTGAGCGCGGGCGTGCAGAGCTTCAGCCGACCGGTGCTGGAGGCCAACGGCCGCATCTACGTCGAGCCGGACCGCATCCGGAAGGTGTGCGCGCGGTTCATCGAGGCGGGCGTCGAGCACATCGGCCTGGACTTCATGGTGGGCCTGCACACCCAGACCGCCGACGACGTGCTGACCGACGTGCGGCACATCCACGCGCTGGCACAGGAGGGGCTGATCGACTCGGTGAGCGTGTACCCGCGCAGCTTCACCGAGATCTGGGGCCCGTTCTCCGGCGAGGTCGTGGACGAGCGCGTGCTGGCCGAGAAGTTCCGCTGCCACCTGCTCTACCGGCACTTCTTCGCCGAACTGGGCTGGCGGGAAGGCCCGATGTACCTGTTCACCGCCCCGACGTTCAACGCCGCCGTGCCCAGCGCGCTCGTCGCCGCCACCGCGACCGCCCAGTCACTGGCCTTCGGCAACAGCGCGCGCTCCAGCTTCGGCGACACCCAGTACCTCAACCGCCGCGACCCCGACGACTACGTGCGGGGCATCGAGGAGCACGGCGGCGCCACGTGGGCCGACGTCCCGTTCACCCGAGCCGTCCGCAACCGCAGGCACCTGCACTTCGGCGTGAAACGGGGCCACTTCGACGAGGCGGACCTCCCGGCCGAACCGACAGCCGCCGAACGCGCACAGCTGGACGAGGTCACCGAGGACCTCACCCGCCGCGAACTGGTCGTCCGCAACGGCACCAGGGTCGAACTCACCCAACTGGGCATGCTCCTGGTCGAACTGGTGCACCAGGAGTACGACCGGACGTTCCCCGAGCCCGACTCCGTCGATCGCCGGTAGGTCAACTCGGCCACGTGCTGAAGTGCCGCCGACATGCCTTCGCGAACCCAGGACAACCGTGTCCTTCGTTGCCCAACACGTCGAGCAGGTCATCCACCGACCGCGGAGCACGGCGGTACCGGGAGGCCTGCCGTCGCAACGCCGAGTGGACAGCATCGGGGAACAGGTCGAGCTGGTCCTGCAGGAAGTCGTCCTGGTGTAGGGCCACGACGTCGTACTGCCGGAGCACCCTGTCCGGGAAGTCCTTCAAGTTCTCGGTCACCAGGACCTCGGCGCCACCTCTGACGGCTGCGGCGAGCACGTGCCGGTCGTGGGGGTGGTTCTCCATCGAGTCGATCAAATGCTCATAACCCATGACCCGGGCATCGGGGAAGTGGCGGCTCATCTGGTCGATGCGGTGGGCCACCTGTTCCGCCGTCGCACCGCGCTTGCGCAGGTTGCGGTCGAGTTCGGTGAGCACACCCTCAGACCAGAGCGGTCGGTAGACCCGGCACTCGGCGATGCTCAGAAGCGTGTCGCACAGGTAGGGCTTGAGCAGTACGCAGGTGTCGAGGAAGACGGGGAACAAGGGTCACCTGTGCTCGTCGGTCGGCATCCGCTCGAACGGCGTGTCCAGCGGAAGGTCGTACAGGCCGTCGTCCTCGCCGGTTCGCACCATCTCGTCCAGGCCTGCCGCGCGTGCCCGGCGGGCGCGTTCCTGGTACGCGAGCAGGTCGGCCAGTCGGACCCGGCGATGCCGGTTCGGCTGCTCGTACGGGATCTCCCCCGCTTCGAGCAGGCGAACCAGGGTCGGCCGCGAGACGCCGAGCAGTTGCGCGGCCTCGCTCGTGGTCAGGACGGTGTGCTGAGGTGCGACGGTGATCGCCAGCCCTTGTGACATGGCGACCACCACGCTGCGGAGCACGTCGAACACCTCGGCGGGCAGGTCCAGTCGAGTGCCGTCCGGTGCGAGCAGTGCGGCGGTTCCCCCGCCCGGGCGGGCCAGTGCCGCGACCCAGGACGACAGTGCGTCCGGACTCGCCGGCGGCAACAGCGTGCGTTCCACCATGGTCGCTGTCATGCGCCCAGGGTAACGCGAAACGAACAAAACGAAAGCTTCGTCATCCACATGGTGGACAAGGGAACATGTCGGTGTGCGAGTCGTGTTGGATCGGGACGTGACGACCGCACAACGACGCCGTGCCCGTGTCCGCGCCCCCGAGCTGGTGGGCCGCGGCTGGCTCAACACGGGTGGGCGGGACATCAGGTTGGCCGACCTGCGCGGCAAGGTGGTGCTGCTCGACTTCTGGTCGTTCTGCTGCATCAACTGCCTGCACGTGCTGGACGAGCTGCGCCCGCTCGAAGCCGAGTTCGCCGACGTCCTGGTCACCGTCGGCGTGCACTCGCCCAAGTTCGCGCACGAGGCGGAGGCCGCGGCGCTCGAGGCGGCCGTCGAGCGGTACGAGGTGGAGCACCCCGTGCTGGACGACCCCGAGCTGACCACGTGGCAGGACTACGCGGTGAAGGCGTGGCCGACGCTCGTCCTGGTCGACCCGGAGGGCTACGTCGTGCACGTCGCCTCCGGCGAGGGTCACCTGGACGCGCTGCGCCAGATCGTGTCCGAGCTCGTCGCCGAGCATGACGCCAAGGGCACCCTGCACCGCGGCGACGGCCCGTACGTCGCCCCACCGCCCCGTGAGACCGAACTCCGCTTCCCGGCCAAAGCGGTCCTGACCGGCAACGACACCCTCCTGGTCAGCGACTCCGCGCACCACGGGCTGGTCGAGCTCGAACTCGACGGCGAGACCGTGGTCCGGCGCATCGGCACCGGTGAACGCGGCCGCCGCGACGGCCTGGAGCCCACCTTCTCCGAACCCGCCGGCATCGCGCTGCTGCCCGACGACGTCGCCGCCGAGGTCGGCTACCACGCGGTCGTCGCCGACACGGTCAACCACCTCCTGCGCGGCCTGAACCTGGACACCGGCGAGGTCACCACCGTCGCGGGCACGGGCGAGCAGTGGCGCGACGGCGACACCGACGGCCCGGCCGGGGCGATCGACCTCACCAGCCCGTGGGACGTCACGTGGTGGGAACCCGCGGGTGGCGTCGTCATCGCGATGGCGGGCAACCACACGCTGGGCCTGTTCAAGCCGCGGGAACGCCGCGTCGAGCGCCTGGCCGGCACCACCGTCGAAGGCCTGCACGACGGTCCGGCCGCGGAGGCGTTCTTCGCCCAGACCTCCGGCTTGGCCGCCAACGGCGACCGGCTCTGGCTGGTCGACTCGGAGACCTCCGCGCTGCGCCGGCTGGACGCCGACCGCACCGTGCACACCGTGATCGGCAAGGGCCTGTTCGACTTCGGCCACCGCGACGGCCAGGCCGACCAGGCGCTGCTCCAGCACCCGCTGGGCGTGACCGTGCTGCCCGGCGGCCAGGTCGCGATCGCCGACACCTACAACGGCGCCATCCGCCGCTACGACCCGGCGACCGGCGAGGTGTCCACCCTGGCCACGGACGTCGCCGAGCCGTCCGACGCGGTCCTGGTCGACGGTGAGCTGGTCGTCGTCGCCTCCGCCGCGCACCGCCTGGAACGGCCGGTCGCGCCCGGTGCGAAGCTGGTCAGCGGGCAGGCGCACCAGGTGCGCAGGCCGCCGTCGGTGATCGCGTCGGGCGAGGTCGAGCTCGCGGTCGTGTTCACCCCGCCGACCGGCCAGAAGCTGGACGACCGGTTCGGCCCGTCCACCCGCCTGGAGATCACCAGCTCCCCGCCGGAGCTGCTGGCCTCGGGCGCGGGCGTCGGCACGGACCTGGTCCGCGTGCTGCACGTCGCCGAGGGCTTCACCGAGGGCGTCCTGCACGTCGTCGCCCAGGCCGCGAGCTGCACCGACGACCCGAGCGTCGAGCACCCGGTGTGCAAACTGGCCCGCCAGGACTGGGGCGTTCCGATCCGCGTGGTAAAGGACGGCCCCCGGCGGCTACCCCTGATGATGGGTGGCCTCGACGAAGCCATCTAGACTCTGCTGGTGCCCGATGTCAAGCTCGAAATCCAGATGCTGCACGACCGCGTGATGGTGCGGATCTCCCCGGAGGACGGCGAACGCCGCAGCAGCGGTGGCATCGTGATCCCGGCGACCGCCCAGATGGCGAAGCGCCTGGCCTGGGGAGACGTGCTCGGGGTCGGCACCAACGTGCGGCACGTCAAGGTCGGCGACCGGGTGCTGTTCAACCCGGAGGACCAGTTCGAGGTCGAGGTGCAGGGCAGCACCTACCTCGTGATGAGGGAACGGGACGTGCACGCGACCGCGACCGAGCGGACCGAGCACGGGACCGGCCTCTACCTGTGACCAGAACGGTCGAGACCTGTGAACCACCCGACCGTGATCGACGTGTGACGACGTTCGGGTAAGCAGTCCCAGGACCTTGCGAGAGGCAAGAGGGGGAGCGGTGCCGGAGAACCAGCGACCGGAGTACGACGCTGAGCGGACCAAGGCCATGGAGCCGGTCCGCCCGTCGGGCACCGCTGCGGAACGGACGTCGAAGCTCACGGCCGGTGAGGCCGAGTGGCCGCAGGAGGAGCCGGACGCGGAGCCGGACGCCTCGGCCACGGTCCGTGACGTGACGCCGCCGTCCGCCGCCGGTGACAACGCGGACGCCCCGCCGAGCGTCTCTCACAACGTGACGCAGCAACACCCGACGCGCAACGCGCAGCAGAACCCGCCGAGGGGCGCGGACGCCACCCAGGCGATCACGCCGCCCGGCGAGCGGACGCGCGCCCACGCCTCGCCCGCCGAGCGGACCCAGGTGATCGCCACGCCGCCCGGCGGTTTCGGCCGGCCGCAGCCGCAGCCCTCGCCGTCGGAGGCCACCACGGTGTTCGCCACGCCGGTCTCCGCGCCGGAGCCGGAGGCGACCGTCTACGGCCCGGTCATGGTCGACGGCGACCCGGAGGCCGACGACGCGGACGCCCGCCGCAAGCGGTTGCGCAAGGGCGGCCTGATCGCCGCCGCGGTGCTCGGCGTGCTGGTCGTCCTGTACGGCCTGGACCTGGTCATCTCGGGCGGCAACGTGCCGCGCGGCGTGACCGTGGCGGGCGTGGACGTCGGCGGTATGAGCCACCCCGAGGCCGAGCAGAAGCTGCACGACGAGATCGGTCCCCGCCTGGCCGCGCCGGTGAAGGCGCGCGCGGGCGACGTCGAGACCACCGTCGACCCCAAGGCGGCCGGCCTGGAGCTGGACTGGACGGCCACGCTGGACCGCGCGGGCAGCCAGCCGCTGTCCCCGATCACCCGCATCACCTCGTTCTTCACCACGCGCGAGGTCGGCTTCTCCACCCGCAGCGACGAGGGCAAGCTGGCCGCCGCGCTGGAGGCGCTGCGCGCCCAGACCGACCACGAGCCCACCGAGGGCACCATCCGCTTCGAGGGCGCGACGCCGGTCGCCGTCGACCCGCGGCAGGGCCAGAAGCTGGACGTGACCGGCGCGGCGCAGAGCCTGCTCGCCGACTGGGCCGACGGCGGCACGGTCGAGCTGCCGGTGGCCACCACCCCGGTCAAGACGACCAAGGAGGGCGTGCAGAAGGCGCTGGCCGAGGTCGCCAAGCCCGCTACGGCCGCACCGCTGATCATCCAGGGCGAGGGCAAGGACGCGACCCTCACGCCCGAGATGCTGGCCACCGTGCTGGTGTTCGAGCCGGCCGACGACGGGGGCCTGACCGCGAAGGTCGACAACGCCAAGCTCGTCGAGCACGCCGGTCCGCAGCTGAAGGACACCGAGAAGGAGGGCAAGGACGCCCAGATCGTGTTCGAGGGCGGCCGGCCGGTGGTCAAGGAGTCGGTCGACGGCCGGGGCATCGATTGGGAGAAGTCCCTGACCACGGTGCTCGACGTGCTCAAGCGCGACAACGAGCGCGCGATCAAGGCCGAGTACAAGCACACGCCCGCGAAGGTGACCACCGAGCAGGCGAACAAGATGGGCATCAAGGAGGTCATCGGCGAGTTTCAGACCGGTGGCTTCGTGGCCGCGTCCGGCACCAACATCCGCGTCGTGGCCGAGAAGGTCAACGGCGCGATCGTGAAGCCGGGCGAGACGTTCAGCCTGAACGGCTACACCGGTCCGCGCGGTCTCGCGCAGGGCTACGTCGAGGCGGGCATCATCGAGAACGGCGTGCCCGGCAAGGCGGTCGGCGGCGGCATCTCCCAGTTCGCCACCACGCTCTACAACGCCGCCTACCACGCGGGCATGAAGGACGCCGGCCACAAGGAGCACAGCTACTGGATCTCGCGGTACCCGAAGGGACGCGAGGCCACGGTGTTCATGGACGGCGCGGGCAACAGCCTGATCGACATCAAGTTCACCAACCCGGACGACACCGGGGTGGCGATCCAGACGATCTGGACCCCGTCCTCGATCAAGATCGTGCTCTGGGGCACCAAGAACTACGACGTGACGGGTTCGACCAGCGCCGAGTTCAACCACACCGAGCCGCAGGAGCGCAAGGTCGACAAGCCGGACTGCCAGCCGAGCCCCGGCGCGCGCGGCTTCTCGGTGACCGACACGCGCACCATCACCGACCGCCGCACCGGCCAGACCCGCCAGGAGAGCCGGACCGTCCGGTACGACCCGCAGTTCAAGATCGTCTGCGAGCCGCCGCCGCCACCGCCCGGCGGCTGACCAGCGGTTCGGGGTTCGCGGTAGCCACGACCGGGTATCACCCGTTCGTGGCTACCAACGTGCAAGAGGTGCGGAGACATCCGGCGGTGCAGGCCTTCGGCCGCGCCGGGATGGTGTGCTACGGGCTCGTCCACGTCCTCTTGGCGGCGTTGACGGCACAAGTGGTCCTCGGTGACACCGGGGAGAAGACGGACCAGAAGGGCGCGGTCGCGACCCTGGCCCAGACGTCGTTCGGCCCGGTCCTGCTGTGGATCCTGGCCATCGGCCTGTTCGCGTTCGCCCTGTGGCAGCTCACCATGGCCGCGGGCGGCTACGGGTGGGTCACCAAGAAGCGCAAGCGCGTGTACCGGCGGTGCGGCTCGGTCGGCCGCGCGATCACCGGCACGGTCATCGGCATCGCCGCGATCAACTACGCGACCGGCACGTCCCAGAAGAGCGGCACCGAGCAGTCCCAGACGTGGACGGCGCGGGTGCTCGCGCTGCCGTTCGGGCAGGTCCTGGTCGGGTTGGTGGCGCTGTTCGTCATCGGTCTCGGCGTGATGGTGGCGCGCAAGGGCGTCAAGAAGTCCTTCGAGGACGACCTGAACATGTCCGAACTGCCCACCGGCACCCGGATGTGGGTCGAGCGGCTGGGTCGGATCGGGTGGATCGGCAAGGGCGCGTCCTACGTGCTCATCGGCGTCCTGGTCGCGTTCGCCGCGATCAACGCCGACCCGTCGGAGTCCGGCGGGATGGACAAGGCCCTGCACACGTTGGCCGCGCAGCCGTACGGCATCTTCGCGCTGGCGATCATCGCGATCGGCTTCCTGGGGTTCGGCGCCTACTGCTTCGCCGCCGCCAAGGCGCACAAGGGCTGACCGGGCCGAGCAAGGCAGAAGGGCGGCACCCCCACTTCCCGGGGATGCCGCCCTTGCCGTCTGCCGTGCTCGCCGGCCTGCCGTGCCTGCCGTCTGGCCGAACTTGCCGTCCTGCCGAGCTTCCGCGAGGGTCCCCGCCCAGGGGGTCCCCTGCTTTCATTCTGCCCGAGGGGTCCGACAATCCGGCTGGTCGGCCGGGTCAGAAGGAGGCCTCGTCGATGTCCATCAGAGCGTTGTCGGTGGCCTCGGCGATCTTGCGGCGGGCGGTCAGCTCGGGCAGGACGGTCTTGGCGAAGAACGACGCCACCGCGACCTTGCCCTCGTAGAACGCCTTGTCCTTGGCGGAGACCTCGCCGTCGAGCTTGCCCAGCGCCACGTCGGCCTGGCGCAGCAGCAGCCACCCGATCAGCACGTCACCGGCCGTCATCAGCAGGCGGACGGTGTTCTGGCCGACCTTGTACAGGTTGCGGACGTCCTCCTGCGAGCTGGTCAGGAACCCGATCAGCGCGCCGAGCGTGCCCTGGAGGTCTTCGAGCGCCCGCTTGAGCAGCGCCCGCTCCTCTTTCAGCCGACCGTTGCCGCCCTCGTTGTCGAGGAACTGCTGGATCTCCCCGTTGAGGAAGCCCAGCGCCTGGCCCTTGTCGCGGATGATCTTGCGGAAGAAGAAGTCCAGCGACTGGATCGCCGTGGTGCCCTCGTACAGCGAGTCGATCTTCGAGTCCCGGATGTACTGCTCGATCGGGTACTCCTGCAGGAAGCCCGAACCACCCAGGACCTGCAGCGACTGCGCCAGCTGCTCGTAGGCCCGCTCCGAGCCGACGCCCTTGACGATCGGCAGCAGCAGGTCGTTGACCTTCTCCGCCAACTCCTTGTCCGCACCGCCCAGCGCGATCTTGTCCTGCTGGGTCGCGGTGTACAGGTAGACCGCGCGCAGGCCCTCGGCGTACGCCTTCTGCAGCATCAGCAGGCGGCGGACGTCCGGGTGGTTGGTGATGGTGACGCGCGGCGCGGTCTTGTCCGTCATCCGGGTCAGGTCGGCGCTCTGCACCCGCTCCTTGGCGTAGGCCAGGGCGTTGAGGTAGCCGGTCGACAGGGTGGCGATGGCCTTCGTGCCGACCATCATCCGGGCGTACTCGATGACCTGGAACATCTGCGCGATGCCGTCGTGCACCTCGCCGAGCAGCCAGCCCTTGGCCGGGACGCCGTGCTGGCCGAACGTCAGCTCGCACGTGGTCGAGACCTTGAGGCCCATCTTGTGCTCGACGTTGGTGACGAAGGCGCCGTTGCGCTCGCCGGTCGACTCACCGGTCTCCGGGTCGAAGTGCCACTTGGGCACGAGGAACAGCGACAGGCCCTTGGTGCCGGGCTTCGCCTCGATGCCGGGGCCCTCGGGACGGGCCAGCACCAGGTGCATGATGTTCTCGGTCATGTCCTGGTCACCGGACGTGATGAACCGCTTCACGCCGTCGATGTGCCAGGTGCCGTCCTCCTGCAGGGTGGCCTTGGTGCGGCCCGCGCCCACGTCGGAACCGGCGTCCGGCTCGGTCAGCACCATGGTGGCGCCCCAGCCGCGCTCGATCATGATCTCGGCCCAGCGCTTCTGCTGCTCGGTGCCGTTGCGGTAGACGACCGAGGCGAAGTTCGGGCCGGCCAGGTACATGTAGATGGCCGGGTTCGCGCCGAGGATCAGCTCGGAGGCCGCCCACTGGACCGACGGCGGGATGCCGAAGCCGCCCAGCTCGTTCGGCAGCGACAGCCGGTACCACTCGCCGTCCCAGATGGCCTGGTAGGACTTCTTGAACGACTCGGGCAGCGTGGCCGAGTGGGTCTTCGGGTCGAAGACCGGCGGGTTGCGGTCGGCGTCGGCGAAGGACTCCGCCAGCGGCCCGACCGCCAAGTTGTTGAGCTCGGCAAGCACGCCGCGCGCGGTGTCCTCGTCGGACTGCTCGAACGGCCCCGTGCCGAGGTGGTCCTGCACGTTGAAGACCTCGAAGAGGTTGAACTCGAGGTCCCGGACGTTGCTCTTGTAGTGACCCATCTCGTCGCTCACTCCATGCTGGTCGGGGCGGTCCCCTACTGACCGGTAACAACAGGGTATTACCTGTCAGTAACCTCGGCAAGGCCGACCGGGCGGTTGTGGCGAATCAGACGCGCCCTAGCTGCGGTGTTCCGCGCGATCCGGACTCAGGCGGGGTGCACCGCGCCCCCGGAGAGCAGGCCCGCCTGGTACGCGAGGGACACGGCGTGCGTGCGGTCACGGGCGCGGAGCTTGCGCAGGATGTTCTTCACGTGCGTGCGCACGGTCTCCACCGACACGTACAGCTCGTTCGCCACCGCCTGGTTCTCCATGCCGTCCGCGATGAGCTGCAGCACCTCGTACTCCCGGCGGGACAGCGAACGCCGCGTGCCCGCCTCGGCGGTGGGCGTGAAACCGGCGGCCAGGGGCGCGAGCGTGGGGTCGAGGTAGCTGCGCTCGACGTGCGTGAGGGTGATCGCGTGGAGCACGTCGTTGATGCCGGCGTCCCGCGGCACCAGTCCGCGCACGCCCGCGTTCAGCGCCGAGCGGACGAACTTCGCCGTCCGGTGCGCCTCGCGCACCAGCGACACGACCACCAGCGACGAGTCGTTGCCGGTCAGGAGGGTGGCCAGGTGGCCCTGCGGGTCGAGGACGGAGTCCACCAGCAGCACGTTCGGCCGCAGCCGCTCGTGCAGCCGCACGGCCGTGTGCAGGTTCCCCGTGGCACCCAACCAGTGCATGGACGGGGTGCGCCGGACCACCGCGGCGAGTCCTTCGCGGAACAGGGGCACGGGGTCCACGAGTGCGACCCCCGGCCCGGGGGCGGGTGCGGGGGTGCGGCGATCCCCGCTGGGAATGAGCGGACGCACGCTGACACTGGTTCGCATGCGGGTGCGACCGTCGCGTTGACCTGCCATGACGCGGTTTCGCCGAACTACTTTCCGTAAGTGCCCGACGCCACGTGCCGGTCATGTATGTGAACAACAATCACAAATGTGACTCAATGACCGGGCGCGGCCTTCCATCCGGCGCAACAGCCTCGTAAGACGTACGTCACACACCCATGTGGGACGCCGCGCACCGCTGCCGCCCGAACACGCGCTGCCACCCGTGGGCCGAACACTCGTGGAGGCCTCATGGAAACCCTCGACTGGGTCGTCGTCGGTGGGTACTTCTTCGTGATGGTGGCGATCGGCTACTGGTCACGCGGGCGCATCAAGAACATCGCCGACTTCTTCACCGCGGGCGGCAAGATGCCCTGGTGGCTGTCGGGCATCTCGCACCACATGTCCGGCTACAGCGCGGTCATGTTCGTGGCCTTCGCCGCCGAGGCCTACCGCCTCGGCCTGACCGTCTACATCTGGTGGGCGCTGACGATCGGTGTCGGTGTCGGCATCGGCGCGTTCCTGTGGGCGGGCACCTGGAACCGGCTGCGTTCCAAGCACGGCGTCAAGTCGCCGCTGGAGTACCTGGCCCGGCGCTACAACGTGCCGACCCAGCAGATCATGGCGTGGGCGGGCGCGGCGCTGAAGGTCGTGGACATCGCGGCCAAGTGGGTCGCGGTCGCGCTGCTGCTGCAGGGCTTCGCGGGCGTGCCGGTGTGGCTCGGCATCACGCTGGTCGGCGTCGTCACCATGGTCTACTCGGTGATGGGCGGCCTGTGGGCCGACGCGCTGACCGACTTCGGCCAGTTCATCATCCAGGGCCTCGCGGGTGTGGCGATGTTCGTCGCGGTGGCCGCGCACTTCGGCGGCCTCGACTTCATGTGGACCATCTGGGACAAGCTGCCCGAGTCGCACTCCGAGCCGCTGTCCGGCCAGTACACGCTGATCTTCTTCATGGCGCTGTTCCTGATCAAGACGCTGGAGTACAACGGCGGCATGTGGAACCTGGCGCAGCGCTACATGGCCGCGCCGTCGGGTGCCGCGGCCAAGCGGTCCGCGCTGCTGTCCAGCGTGCTGTGGCTGGTGTGGCCGCTGATCCTGTTCTTCCCGATGTGGGCCGCGCCGCTGATCGTGCCGGGCATGGAGGCCAACGCCGAGCAGGCCTACGTCGAGATGGGCAAGGCCATGCTGCCCGCGGGCATGGTCGGCCTGGTGCTGGCGGGCTTCTTCTCGCACACCATGGCGATGGTGTCGTCGGACGCCAACGTGATCTCCGCGGTCATCACCCGGGACATGCTGCCCAAGCTGTGGAAGGGCGTGACGCGGATGGGTGAAGCCGCCCAGCTGCAGCTGGCGCGGATCACCACGTTCCTGTTCATCGGGCTGAGCATGACGATCGCGTTGACCGCCGACACCAAGGGTTTCGTGCTCAAGGTCGTGATCGCCTTGGTGGCCGCGACGATGGGCCCGATCGCGATCCCGCTGATGCTGGGCATGCTGCCGTGGTTCAAGAAGGTCGGTCCGACCGCCGCGACCTCGTCGGTGATCGGTGGCCTCGGCACCTGGGCCGTGCTGTACGTGATGCAGCAGAACAAGGTCGAGTTCGTCACCCAGGCGGTGATCGTGTCCTGGCCGCTGCTGGTGTCGTTGGTGCTGTACCTGGTGGTCGGCCTGCTGATCAAGCCGGAGCCGTCGGCGGAACGCGAGGCGCTGGTCGACTCGCTGCAGTCCGACCCCGACGACGAGAAGGTGCCCTCGCGCGCCTGAGTGTGCGCGGTATCGCCCTGTGGGCTGTGTTGCCCTGTGTGGTGGGTCATCTCCGCTGTGCGGGCGCTCTCGTGCGCCCGCACAGTGGGGGTTGTGGAGGGTTGGCGACCGCGGGACGAGGTCGAGTCCGCCGCCGGGTGGCGGTTGTGGCTCGCGCTGAGCGGACGGCTGTGGCCGTCGGCCGAGTGGGACGGCACACCGGCGCAAGCCGTCGGCGGGCTGCGCGCCGTGCTGGCCGAGTGCGACGGGATCCGCGGCGCGTACGCCGGTGACCGGACGGCGGCGGTGCTGCGGCTGGTCGACTCCGTGGTGTTCGTGCTGAGCCTGCCGCTGGAGCTGTGGCGCGACGACGTGCTGCCGGTCGACGCGGACCGGGCGGCGTTGCTGCACAGCGACCTCGCGGGCGCGGTCGAGCACCTCGCCGAGGTGCGCGCGGTGCTGGCCGGCGGCGGTGGCTGGGCGGAGTTGGAAGCCCGATAACCGATTGCCCCGGTCCCTACGGTCGGAAGATGGACCAGGAGATCAGGGAGTTCCACGGGCGGGGCTACGAGGACGAGCGGTTGCGCGTCGGCGGGAACGGGCAGTTGGAGTTCCTGCGCACGCAGGAGATCGTGCGGCGGTTCGTCGGGGGGCCCGGTCGGGTGCTGGACGTCGGCGGCGCGACCGGCGTGCACGCGGGGTGGCTGGCGGAGGACGGGCACGACGTGGTCGTGGTCGACGCCATGCCGTCGCACGTGGAGGTGGCCGGCGCGCTGCCTGGGGTGTCCGCCGTCGTGGGCGACGCGCGTGACCTGCCGGTCGACGGCCCGTTCGACGCGGTGCTGCTGTTCGGGCCGCTGTACCACCTGGTGGAGCGGGAGGACCGGCTGCGGGTGTGGCGGGAGGCGCTGCGCGTGGTGCGGCCCGGCGGTGTCGTGCTGGGTGCGGTGATCGGGCGGTTCGCGCCGCTGCTCGACGGGTTGCGCAAGGACTTCGTGCTCGACCCGCGGTACCGGGACCTCGTGACGCACGGGCTGCGGACCGGGCAGCACCTCCCGCCGGCGGACACGTCCTGGTTCACCACCGCCTACCTGCACCGTCCCGAGGAGGCGGCCGAGGAGGCGCGGGACGCCGGGCTGGACGTGGTCGGCACGTTCGCGGTGGAGGGCGTCGCGTGGCTGCGGTCCAACGCCGACCTGGACGCCGCCTACGCCGACCCGGAGCTGCTGGACTACCTCATGTGGTCGTTGCGCGAGGTCGAGCAGGAGGAGTCCGTGCTCGGTGCGTCGTCCCACTTGATCACCGTGGCTCGGCGCGGCTGACCGTCAGGTAGTGTGCGTACTAATGATTAGTGCGCAAAATATCGGGGACGACCCGCTGGCCCTGGAACGGCAGGTCTGCTTCGCGTTGTCCGTCGCGTCCAGGAACGTGGTCGCCGTCTACCGGCCGCTGCTGGAGCGCATGGGGCTGACCCACCCGCAGTACCTGGTGATGCTGGCGCTGTGGGGTCGCGCGCCGTTGTCGGTGAAGGAGCTGAGCCGGATGCTGGCGCTGGAGCCCGCGACGCTGTCGCCGCTGCTCAAGCGGCTGGAGGCGATCGGGTACGTGACGCGGTCGCGGGATGCGGTCGACGAGCGGCAGTTGGCCGTGACGCTGACCGAGGAGGGTGCGGCGCTGCGCGAGCAGGCGTTGGCCATCCCGCCCGCGGTGGTGGCGAAGCTCGGCATGTCGCTGGACGAGCTTCGCGACCTGCACACCGTGCTGACCAGGGTGATCGCCGCGACGGAGCGGACGTGAGGCCCGCCGTGCCGCTGCGGGTCTGGTACCTGCTCGGCGGCAGGCTGCCGATGCGGCACCGGGAGTGGGTGTTCCGGCAGGCCACCAAGCCGACGTGGTTGGTCTGGTTCGGCGTGCGGATGTTCCTGCAGGTGCTGCCGTTGACGGTGATCATCGCTGTGGCGTTGGTGCTGGGTCTGGGCTCGCCGTTGCCGCTGGCGATCGCGTGCGGGTCGTTGGGGTTGGTGGTCGGCGTGTACTTCGGCGTGTCGTACGCGATCGAGAGCACCGACCACCGGATGACGAAGTACGGCTACCCGGCCGGTGCCGCCGCGGCGGTGCGCAAGGAGCGGACGGCACGGGACCAGGAGCGTTACGAGCGGGTGTGGCGGACGCAGCCCTGACCCCGCGCCGGGTGCCCTAACGTCTGGTGGCGTGGAGTGGCAGGCGGCGGTGGCGGCGGCGTTCGGGCTCGGTGACGTGGCGGAGCCGTGGGTGCCGGTGGCGGGCGGGCGTTCGCACCTGGTGTGGCGGCTGCGCACGTCCCGCGGCACGTGGGCGGTCAAGCGCCTCAACCGGTCGCGCGAGGACTGGTGGATGCGCGACTACCTGGTGTCCTCGCAGGTCCAACTGGACGCTTGGGAGCGCGGTTTCCCCATGCCGCGCCCGGTGCACCCGCTCGAACCGGCGGCACCGCTGCTGGCCGACGTCCGGGTGGGTGACGAGGTGGCCAGCTATCTGGTGCACGAGTGGCACGACGGCGGGCCGGTGACCGCGGACGTGTCGGTGTGGGTCGGCACCACCCTGGCGTCGCTGCACCGCCTGCCGGTCGGCGGGACCCCGGACGGCCGGCCGCACCCGGTCGAGGAGTGGCGGGAGTGGCTGGACGAGGCACCGAACGACTTCACCTCCGCCGTTCGCGCCTACCTGCCCGACATCGCCGAGGCGTGGGCCCTGGTCACCGCCACGGCCGGCCTCACACCGGTGAACACGCACCGCGATGTGAAGCCGGACAACGTCCTGCAGACCCCCGGCGGCCCGTTGCTGCTGGACTGGGACGGCGCGGGGCCGGAGTACGCGGAGTGGGAGCTGACCCGTGCGGCGGTCTACTTCAGCAGCCTGGGGCGGGACCGCGCCGCGTTCGACCGGGTGATCACGTCCTACGAGACGGCCGGCGGCAGGCGACCCCCGGCGTCACCGGCGTCGTTCGCGGGCCTGCTCGGCGTCTACCTGCGCGGCGCGGCGTGGATGGTCTGGCGCGCCCTGGGCCACCGCCCGGTCACCCCACCCGAACGCGCCGCCGCGCACACCCACGCCCTCGAACTGCTGTCCGACCTGCGCACGTCCCTGAGCAACCTGGACGACTGGACCACCCGCCTGCGCTGAGGGGCGCGGATCAGAACGAATGAAGGCCCAGGTCAATGACCTGGGCCTTCGGCTCGAAGAGCGGGTGACGGGAATCGAACCCGCCTCTACAGCTTGGGAAGCTGTCGTTCTACCAATGAACTACACCCGCGTGGTGCGTGCCCGATCATACACACAGCCGGTGGCCACGTGGTCGAGTGCCGTCACCTAGGCTGTGCCCGTGCTGCTCAGTGACCGCGATCTGCGCAAAGAGGTCGAGTCCGGCCGGTTGGTGCTGGACCCGTTCGACGACGTCATGGTGCAGCCGTCCAGCATCGACGTCCGGCTGGACCGGTTCTTCCGGGTCTTCAACAACACCCGCTACACCCACATCGACCCCGCCATGCAGCAGGACGACCTGACCTCGCTGGTCGAGCCGGCCGACGACGAGCCGTTCGTGCTGCACCCCGGCGAGTTCGTGCTCGGCTCGACGTTCGAGCTGGTCACGCTGCCCGACGACCTGGCGGGACGGCTGGAGGGCAAGTCGTCGCTAGGCCGCCTGGGCCTGCTCACGCACTCGACGGCGGGGTTCATCGACCCCGGCTTCTCCGGCCACATCACGCTGGAGCTGTCGAACGTCGCCAACCTCCCCATCACGCTGTGGCCCGGCATGAAGATCGGCCAGCTGTGCCTGTTCCGGCTCAGCAGCGCGGCGGAGTTCCCGTACGGCTCGGCCCAGGCGGGCTCCCGCTACCAGGGCCAACGCGGTCCGACGCCGTCACGCGCCTACCTGAACTTCCACCGCACCGACACCCAGCGCTAGAGCTTCAGGTCCCCGTACCTGGCCAGCACCCGCGACCGGAGCTCCGGGTCCGTCCGCGGCACGGGCTCCAGGAACACCTCGTCCAGCTCGGGGTGCGCGGCACGCAGCTCAACGTCGATCCGCACGCACGCCCGTTCCAGGTCGGCCGCGCCCAGCGCGTCGTCGAAGTCGAGCCGAGCGCACACCAGCACCCGGTCCGTGCCGACGGCCATCGTCAGCAGGTCCACCACCTGCTCGACCTCCGGCGCCTCCCGCAGCCGCGACCACACCGCCCGCACCAGCACCGGATCGGCCTGCCTGCCGATCAGCAGCCCCCGGTTGGTCGACGCCAACGTGTACGCGGCGATCGCGAGCAGCACGCCGATCGCCAACGACGCCACGCCGTCCCACACCGACGACCCGGTCAGGTGGTGCAGCCCCAGCCCGCCGAACGCGAGCACCAGCCCGACCAGCGCGGCCGAGTCCTCCAGGAACACCGTCTTCACCGTGGGGTCGTCCGACACCCGCAGGTACGCGAGCGCGGACCGGTCCTCGGCCCGCGCCTCCCGCCGCACCTGCCGCGCGGCCTGCGTCCACGACACGGACTCCAGCGCGAACGCCAGCGCCAGCACCACGTACCCGACAACGGGGTTGCCCTGCTCCTCCGGCGCGCCGAACACGGTCCGGAAACCCTCGTAGAACGCGAACACCGCACCGGACACGAAGATCGACACGGCGGCGAGCAGCGACCAGAAGTACCGGTCCTTGCCGTACCCGAACGGGTGCCTGCGGTCCGCGGGCCGGGTGGACCGGCGCAACGCGGTCAGCAGCAGGCCCTCGGTGAACGTGTCGGCGACCGAGTGCCCCGCTTCCGCCATCATCGCCGCCGACCCGGTGATCACCCCGGCGATCGCCTTCATCACCGCGATGGCGAGGTTCACCGCCAGGGCGAGCAGGACGGTGATCGTGCTCTCGCCGCCGTCCTTCGAGTGCTCAGCTGCCATGCGCCGACGTTAGGCCGGTGCGCGGTGATCCGCTCGGCGTGACCGCCGTCACGAAACGATCATGATCTCGGGTGCGACGACGAGGTGACAGAGTAGGCCTTTGGGGGGAATTCCAGGTGGGAACCTTGACCGGTCGGTTCGCGGCCGTCGTCGCCGCGGTGGGCGTGGCGGCACTGGTGAGCCCGCTCGCGGTGGCGGAAGAGAACACCGTGGCGCTGGACGGCCTGGTGTGGTTCGACCGCGACGCCGACGGCGTGGTGGACGCGGGCGAGCCGCCGCTGGCCAATGGCCGCGGTGTGCGGGTCTTCGACGCCACCACCAAGCAGTTCATCGGCGAGTACGGCACGGACGCGAACGGTCGCTACCGGGTCGAGGGCCTGCCCGACGTCCCGCTCGCGATCTACAACCACAACACCGACATCTTCGAGGCGACGACCGAGTCGACGCTCAACCCGGTCAGCGGCGGTGGCACGTTCGACTTCGGCGTGCGCGGCGGCACGGTGCGCGGCTTCTCGTTCCGGGACCGCAACCGCGACGGCGTCCGGCAGACCCACGAGGGGGACGTCCCGGGCGCGCCGACGGTGCGGCTGATCCACGGCATCGTCGATGTGAAGCCGGCGACGCGCGGGGTGAACGGCGAGTACGAGTTCACCGACGTCCCGGTCGGCGACAAGGTGACGATCGTCGCGGACAAGGCGCCGGAGCTGAAGCTCGCGCCGAAGGTCTCCGAGTTCGACGTCGACCCGGTGACGCGGGACAAGAAGATCGTGGTCCGCGCGGGCGAGACGACGCGCGTCGACGTCCGCTACACCCACCTGGACGCCGACTTCGTGGCGGGTACGCCCAGGCTGGAGCCCGCCGCCGACGCCTACCGGGTGGGTGACGTCGTCACGTTCGTCGTGCCGATGACCAACGGGGGTGAGGCGCCGGACATCCCGGACATGGTGGTGTTCGGGTCGACGCCGGAGTTCGTCGGCGCCGGTGACGGGGTCACCGTGATCACGCCCGGCCAGGAGTTCCGGCTGAGCGAGCCGATGGCGGTCGGTGCGACCGTCGAGGTGCGGCTGACCTACCGGCTGGACGACCCGGAGTTCGACCGGTTCCACCTGCTCATCCGGCCGTTCTCGGCGCTCGGGCACGAGGAGACGAACTTCCGGGACAACCACGCGGTCGTGCCGCTGGTGTACGCGACCGGGGAGCAGCCGACGTCGACCACCACGACCGCGCCGACGACGACCCCGACCACTGCCACCACGCCGGTCGTGGTGGCGGGTGGCAGTGGCAACGGGTTGGCGAGCACGGGTGCGGCGCCGCTGCCGTGGTTGGCGATCGGTGGCCTGCTGCTCGGCGCGGGTGCGCTGGCCTTGTTGGCGGCACGCGGGCGTCGTCGCGCCTGACCCGTTCGGACGACCGCCACCGCTAGCCTGCGGCATGGGCATTTTGGTGCACGTACTGCTGACGGCGGTGGCGGTCTGGGTCGCCACGCTCATCCCGGGCATCGACCTGGAGGAGGGCGCCTCGACGCCCGCGAAGATCGGCACGCTGATCGGCGTCGCGCTGCTCTTCGGCCTGGTCAACGCGGTGGTCAAGCCGCTGGTGAAGTTCTTCGGCTGCCTGTTCTACCTGGTCACGCTGGGGCTGATCGGCCTGGTGGTGAACGCGCTGCTGTTCTGGCTGACCGGCTGGCTGGCGAACGAGCTGGGCCTGCCGTTCGACGTCACCGGCTTCTGGCCCGCGTTCTGGGGCGCGATCATCGTTGCCCTGACCAGCTGGGCCCTGAACCTCGTCTACGACCGCGTGACCGATCGCGACTGAACCGACGACGACGCCCCCGGTCCGAAGTGGACCGGGGGCGTCGTCGTGCGTGGAGCGGCTAGTTCGACGTGGCCTTGTCCTCGTCCGGCAGCGGCGTGCCGGTCGGGGCCTCGTCGGTCGGGATGTCGCCGCGTTCCAGGGCCAGGCCCCGGCGCACGGACGTCAGCAGCAGCTGCGCCACGTCCACGACCTCGACGTGCGAGCCCGCCGTGCCCTCGTTCTGCCGGGCCGTCACACCGTCGGTCAGCATCACGCGGCAGAACGGGCAGCCGGTCGCGATCTTCGACGGCGCCGTGCCCAGCGCCTCGTCCACGCGGTCGAGGTTGATGCGCTTGCCGATCCGCTCCTCCATCCACATGCGGGCGCCACCGGCACCGCAGCACATGGAGCGCTCCTCGTGGCGCGGCATCTCGCGCAGCGTCGCGCCCGACGCGCCGACCAGCTCACGCGGCGCCTCGTAGACCTTGTTGTGCCGGCCCAGGTAGCACGGGTCGTGGTAGGTGACGTCCTCGGCGACCTCGGCCACCGGCACCAGCCTGCGCTCGCGCACCAGCCGGTTGAGCAGCTGCGTGTGGTGCACGACCTCGAACTGGCCGCCGACCTGCGGGTACTCGTTGGCCAGCGTGTTGAAGCAGTGCGCGCACGTCACGACGATCTTGCGCTGGCCGGCGGGCCGGCCGTCGAACACGGTGTTGAGCACCTCGACGTTCTGCTGCGCCAGCATCTGGAACAGGAACTCGTTGCCCGCGCGCCGCGCCGGGTCGCCGGTGCAGGTCTCCTCCGGCCCGAGCACGGTGTACTTGACGCCCGCGGTGTGCAGCAGCTCGGCCACCGCCCGCGTGGTCTTCTTCGCCCGGTCCTCGAACGCGCCCGCGCAGCCGACCCAGAACAGGTACTCGGCGTCACCCAGCTCGCCGTCGAACACCGGCACCTCGAAGTCCAGGCCCTCGGTCCACGCGAGGCGGTCCTTGGCGTTCTGGCCCCACGGGTTGCCCTTGTTCTCCAGGTTCTTGAACATGCCGCCCAGCTCGGACGGGAAGTTCGACTCGATCAGCACCTGGTAGCGGCGCATGTCGACGATGTGGTCGACGTGCTCGATGTCCACCGGGCACTGCTCGACGCACGCGCCGCACGTCGTGCACGACCACAGCACCTCGGGGTCGATGACGCCCAGCTCGTCCGCGCCGCCGACCAGCGGTCGCTCGGACTCGGCCAGCGCCAGCACGTCGATGGACTCCAGGCGCTTCTTGTAGTCCTCGTACTTGTCCTCGGTGAGGCCGACCTCGTCGCCAGCCATGTCCTTGCTGCCGCCGGCCAGCAGGTAGGGGGCCTTGGCGAACGCGTGGTCGCGCAGCTGCGTGATCACCAGCTTGGGCGACAGCGGCTTGCCGGTGTTCCACGCCGGGCACTGGGACTGGCAGCGGCCGCACTCGGTGCAGGTGCTGAAGTCCAGCCAGCCCTTCCAGGAGAAGTCCTCGACCTTGCCGACGCCGAACACGTCCTTGTCGGGGTCGGCTTCCTCCAGGTCGAGGACCTTGCCGCCGCTCATCATCGGCTTGAGCGCGCCGAGCGCGACACCACCGTCGTCCTCGCGCTTGAAGTAGATGTTGAAGAACGCGCTGAACCGGTGCCAGGCGACGCCCATGGTGAGGTTCTTCGACACCACGATCAGCCAGATCATGCCGGACAGCAGCTTGGTGAACGCCATGATCGAGACCCAGTCGGGGCTCGCGGGCAGGATCTGGGCCAGCGGCGCGGTGACGAACGACGACCACAGCGGCGGGTCCTCCAAGCCGGAGGCCTGCTTGAACGCCTTCACGCCGAGGATGCCGAGACCCTCGATGATCACGACCGCCTCGACGAAGTACGCCGACTTGAAGTCCGAGCCCGCGAACCGGGACACGCGGTCGGCGCGGCGCGGGTGGTTGAGCTGGCGGATGATCGCCAGCGCGACGCCGCCGACCACGGTGCCGATGCCGAGCAGTTCGACCAGCAGCAGCCACGGCGACCAGGTGCCGATGATCGGCCAGTGGAAGCCGGGCTGGAACATCTCGCCGTAGGCCTCGAACAGCACCGCGGAGCCGATCAGAAAGCCCCACATCACCATCCAGTGCCAGGGCGCGACCTTACGGAACTTGGCCATCCTGGTGTGCGCGACGAACTCCACGACCAGTGTGCGCAGGCGGGGCACGAACGGCCCGTTGCGGGTCGAGTCCGGCTGGCCGAGGCGGATGATCTTGATCATCCGCAGGACACCGGCGACGAACAGACCCCAGGCGAACACGCTGACGGCGACGCCGATGGCGCCGAGGGTGAGCTGGAGGGCTCCCATTGTGGTGGCGGCCTTTCTCGTCCGTTCTCCTGGCTGGGCAGCCTACGCCCGATTACTGGCCGGTAACCACTTGGACGTGGTCGATCACATAGGGCCCGTAGAGTAGTGGAACAAACGTTCAACTTTCTGGGGGCGGGACGTGCTCGTGTATTTGGCGCTGGCGGTGGCGATCCTCGGCGAGGTGACCGCCACGGTGTTCCTCAAGCTGTCCGAGGGTTTCCGCAGGCCGATCCCCTCGGTAGTGGTCATCGTGGGGTACGTGGTCGCGTTCGGCGCGTTGAGCAAGGTCCTCCAGTTGGGCATGCCGATCGGCGTGGCCTACGCGATCTGGTGCGCCTTCGGGATCGCGGCGGTGGCGGGCATCGGGGTGGTGGTGTTCAAGGAGCCGCTGAACGCCACGATGGTGGTCGGGTTGCTGCTCGTGATCGCGGGCGTGGTGGCGATCGAGGTGGGCAGCAGCGGTGCCGCCTGACGGGCGCCGGGTCCGGGGCGACCGGCGCCGGCGGGAGATCCTGGCCGCGACGCTGCGGGTCGTCGAACGGGATGGCGTGGCCGGGGTGAGCCACCGTTCCGTGGCTCGTGAGGCGGGCGTGCCGACGACGTCGACCACCTACTACTACGCGACGCTGGACGACCTGCTGATCGCCACGCTCACCTGGTCGGCCGAGGAGATGGCCGCGAGCTTCCGCGAGGTGCCCCTCACACCCGCTGCCGTGGCCCGGTTCATCGCGGACGCGGCCGGGCAGCACCGGGGCCGGACGCTCGCCGAGTACGAGCTGTACCTGTTGGCGGCACGCCGTCCGGAGCTGCGCCCGGCCGCCCGACGGTGGATCTCGCTCATGGCCGAGGTCGCCGACGGGTGGCACCCGGTGGCGCTGCGGGCGGTCCTCGCGGGCCTCGACGGGCTGCTGATCCAGGCGTTGATCGCGGATTTCCCCCCAATGGCGGAGGATTTGGAGCCCGTCGTGTCCCTTCTGATGCTTGGCGGATGACCTTCGCGCGGGACACTGGTGTCATGAGGTTCGCCGGTCGTGAGTCGTGGCAGGTGTCGCACGGGACGAATCAGACGGTCAACACCGCGCTGTTCATCCGTGACACGCTCGCGCTCTCCGTCGAGACCGTGCCCGAACTGCCCGGCCTCGACCCGTCGGTGCCGGTCGTGGTCCCGGCGGGGGTCGACCGGGCGGCGGCGGCCGAGGAGTGGCTCGGCTGGTGGGCCGACGTGCTCGACCACGCCCGCGCCGAGCTGCACGGTGGCGCGCCGGACGACCCGAGCGGGCCGTCGTTGCAGGTCAGGCCCGCGCTGCGGGCGGCGGTGCTGGCGCTGGGCCCGGCCGCGGCCGAGTACGACCAGCGGTACGTGACGTCCCGTGGCGCGTTGCCGATCGGCGAGGTGGTGCGCGGCGTCGAGGGCCGCCTCGGGCGGTACGTGCGGCCGTTCCGGCTGGTGATCACCGAGGTGCCGGTGCAGGGCATGGTGTGGGAGCGGATGACCGACACGCACGTCATCGCCTCGCAGCGCTTCCTGGTCGACCCGGCCCGCTCCGCCCCGGCCCTGCGCGCCGTCGTCGAATCCCTCGCCTGACCCGCGAGAGTCCAACGCCCAGCGCGCGAGAGTCCAACGCTCACATCGCGCGTGTCCTACGTTCGGAACACGCGTGTCCTACGTTCGGAACACCTGAGTTCAACGCTCAGGTCACCGCGCGCTGACCGGAGGGTAGGGACAGCCCCCGTATCGGGTCGGGGGCCTTCCTGGTGGGCCGGTCGGCCGATCACCCCTAACTTCAACGGCGACAACCTTGACGCCTGATGAGGGGGCAGCGGTGGTTAAGCGGATCGCGTTGGCGGTCGGGGTGGCGGTGGCCGCGACGCTGGCGCTCACGTCGTGCGTGCGGCTCGTGCACAACGGCTTCGACGACAAGCACACGGTGTCCGAGCAGGTCACGGAGGTCCGGCTGCAGAACGGCTCGGGCAACGTGACCGTGCGGGGCAAGGAGGGCGCCACCGAGACGGAGATCCGCCGGCGCGTCGAGTACCCCAAGGACGCCGACAAGCCCACCGGTGTCTCCCACCGCATGGAGGGCTCCACCCTCGTCCTCGACGGCTGCGGCAGCCGCTGCACGGTGAACTACGAGGTCACGGTGCCGTCCAAGGACGTCCGGATCACCGGCGAGAACTCCTCCGGCGACGTCCGCCTCGAAGGCGTGGCCGGCGTCGACGTCGAGGTCGGCTCCGGCGACGCGACGGTCCGCGACGTCAGCGGCGTGGTCCGGGTCGACAACAGCTCGGGCGACCTGGAGGTGGCCGGCGTCGGCGGCGACTTCACCGGAGACGTCGGCTCCGGCTCCACGAGGCTGTCGGACATGCGAGGCGCGGTGACCATCGACAGCAGCTCCGGTGACGTGACCGTGCGGCTCGCCGCGGTGGCGTCCGTGACGGCCGACGTGGGCAGCGGCGACCTGACCGTCGACGTGCCGGAAGGCGCTTACAAGATCGACGTCGAGGCGGGCAGCGGCGAGCGGGACATCAAGGTCGAGGACGACCCGGGCGCCGCCGCCAAGCTGGTCCTGCGCGTCGGCAGCGGCGACGTGACCGTGCGCACCGCCGCCTAGGCGTTCTGCTCGTACGCCGCCACCAGCAGCGACTCCACCTCGCCGTCCAGCTCGTCGGCCCCGGTCAGCGACACCTTGTGCGTCGACTGGCCGGGGCCGCCGGGCGTCAACCGGGCGGACTCCGGCACGTCGGTGAACCGCAGGCCCAGGTCCACCCGTGACGCCAGCGCCTGCACGGCCGCGAACTGCCGCCCCCGCACGAACGGCACGTAGGTCGCCCGCCCCTCGGCCCGCACGTCCTCGCCGAGCCCGAGGGCCAGCGTCGCGATGCGGTCGAACAGCGGTCGCAGCACCTCCTTGCGCCCCGAGTACTGCGAGTCCACGTACTCGGCGAACGTCGGCTCGACCCACCCGGCCCGCCGCGCCGCCGCGTCCGCGATCGCCCACTGCGAGTTCTGCTTCACCCCGTGCACGTCCCGCAGCCACGCCCGGACGGCCTTCTGGTCGAGCGGGTCGAGCGTGCTCGCCTCCACCAGCGCGACCCATCCGTCCAGCGTGCGGCCGGTGCGCGCGAGCATCGAGGCGCTGAGGGCGGCCATCATGTCGGCGGGTGACTCCATGCGACGAGTGTCCCGGATCACCCCGTTCCGGGAACACCGCGACCACCCCGTCCGTTGGACAGGCAGAAAGATTGAGCCGAGTGGACTCAAGTCCGCCGGTGCCGGCTAAACTTGAGCCGGTACCGCTCAACGCGGGGCTCTCACAGACGCACTACCAGGAGGAATCCAATGGCGCGAGCGGTCGGCATCGACCTGGGGACGACCAACTCCGTCGTCGCGGTTCTCGAGGGTGGCGAGCCGACGGTGATCGCCAACTCCGAGGGGTCGCGCACCACCCCGTCCATCGTCGCCTTCGCCAAGAACGGCGAGGTGCTCACCGGTCAGCCCGCCAAGAACCAGGCGGTGACCAACGTCGACCGGACGATCCGGTCCGTCAAGCGCCACATCGGCACGGACTGGAAGACCGACGACGTCGACGGCAAGAAGTACACGCCGCAGGAGATCAGCGCGCGCGTGCTGATGAAGCTCAAGCGCGACGCCGAGGCCTACCTGGGCGAGGAGATCACCGACGCGGTCATCACCGTCCCCGCCTACTTCGAGGACGCCCAGCGCCAGGCCACCAAGGAGGCCGGCCAGATCGCGGGCCTCAACGTGCTGCGCATCGTCAACGAGCCCACCTCCGCCGCCCTGGCCTACGGCCTCGACAAGGGCGACAAGGAGCAGACCATCCTGGTCTTCGACCTCGGTGGCGGCACGTTCGACGTCTCGCTGCTGGAGCTGGCCGAGGGCGTGGTCGAGGTCAAGGCGACCTCCGGTGACAACCACCTCGGCGGTGACGACTGGGATCAGCGCATCGTCGACTGGCTGGTCGAGCGGTTCAAGCAGAGCAACGGCATCGACCTGACCAAGGACAAGATGGCGCTGCAGCGCATCCGCGAGGCCGCCGAGAAGGCCAAGATCGAGCTGTCCAGCTCGAACAACGCCTCCATCAACCTGCCCTACATCACCGTGGACGCGGACAAGAACCCGCTGTTCATGGACGAGACGCTGTCGCGCGCCGAGTTCCAGCGCATCACCAACGACCTGCTCGAGCGCACCCGCGCGCCGTTCAACAACGTGATCAAGGACGCCGGCATCAGCGTCGGCGACATCGACCACGTGGTGCTGGTCGGCGGTTCCACCCGCATGCCCGCGGTGGCCGAGCTGGTCAAGGAGCTGACCGGCGGCCGTGAGCCGAACAAGGGCGTGAACCCGGACGAGGTCGTCGCGGTCGGCGCGGCCCTGCAGGCCGGTGTGCTGAAGGGCGAGGTCAAGGACGTCCTGCTGCTCGACGTCACCCCGCTGTCCCTGGGCATCGAGACCAAGGGCGGCGTGATGACCAAGCTCATCGAGCGCAACACCACGATCCCGACCAAGCGCTCGGAGATCTTCACCACCGCCGACGACAACCAGCCGTCCGTGCAGATCCAGGTGTTCCAGGGTGAGCGCGAGTTCGCCCGGGACAACAAGAAGCTCGGCATGTTCGAGCTGACCGGCCTGCCGCCGGCGCCGCGCGGCGTCCCGCAGATCGAGGTCACCTTCGACATCGACGCGAACGGCATCGTGCACGTGTCCGCGAAGGACATGGGCACGGGCAAGGAGCAGCGGATGACGATCACCGGCGGCTCCGCGCTGCCGAAGGACGACATCGAGCGGATGATCAAGGACGCCGAGGCGCACGCCGAGGAGGACAAGCGCCGCCGCGACGAGGCCGAGGTCCGCAACCAGGCCGAGACGCTGGTCTACCAGACGGAGAAGGTCCTCAAGGAGAACGAGGACAAGATCCCGGCCGACGTCAAGGAGAAGGTCACCGCGGCCATCGGCGAGACGAACGAGGCGCTCAAGGGCGAGGACATCGCCAAGGTCCGCGCCGCGGTCGAGAAGCTGGCCACCGAGTCCCAGGCCATCGGCCAGTCCCTGTACGCCAACGCCGCACCCACGGCCGACGCCGCGGGCGCCGCCGGTGGCACGACCGCCGGTGACGCGCCGAAGGCCGACGACGTGGTGGACGCGGAGATCGTCGACGAGGACGAGAAGAAGTGACCCAGCCCGAGGAACAGCCCCACGTGGTGGTGCGCGACCGCAGGCGCATCGACCCGGAGACGGGTCAGGTGCGGCAGCCCGAGCCCGACGAGAACCCGCAGCCCGAGGCCGGCGCGTCCCAGCCAGACCCGGCGCAGGCCGACACCCCGGTCTCGGCCGAACCCGGCCCTTCGGAGGGCGGCGGCAAGCACGCCGCCCCCGAGGCGCCGGACGAGGCGCAGGCCGTGGCCGTCGACCCGACCGTCGAGCTGAAGGCGCAGCTGGACGAGCGGACCGCCGACCTGCAGCGGTTGACCGCGGAGTACGCCAACTACCGCAAGCGCGTCGAGCGTGACCGGGAACTGGTGATCACCACGGCGAAGGCGCAGGTGGCGGGCGAGCTGCTGGGCGTGCTGGACGACATCGAGCGGGCCGGCGCGCACGGCGACCTCACCGGCGCGTTCAAGGCGGTGGCCGACAAGCTGGTCAGCGCGTTGCACGGCACCGGCCTGGAGCCGTTCGGGCACGAGGGCGAGGAGTTCGACCCGTCCGTCCACGAGGCCGTGCAGCACGGCACCTCGCCGGACGTCAGCGGGCCGACCGTCACCGCCGTGCTCCGCCGCGGCTACAGGTTCGGCGAGCGCGTGCTGCGGCCCGCGCTGGTCGCCGTGACCGATCACGAGCCCGCCGCCGAGCAGCCCGTGGTCGACGAGGCCGTCGAGAAGCCGGTCGAAGAGCAACAGCAGCAAGACTGAAAAGGGGGCGGCGTCCGTTGAGCGCTCGCGACTGGATCGAGAAGGACTTCTACCGCGAGCTGGGCGTCACCTCCGACGCCTCGGCCGATGAGATCAAGAAGGCGTACCGGAAGTTGGCGCGGGAACTGCACCCCGACGCCAACCCCGGTGACGCCAAGGCCGAGGCGCGGTTCAAGGCGGTGTCCGAGGCGTACGGCGTGCTGTCGGACACCGCGAAGCGCAAGCAGTACGACGAGGCCCGCCGCCTCTTCTCCGGAGGCGGCGGGTTCCCCGGCGGGTTCGGCACGGGCGGCGGGTTCGACGTCGGCGACCTGTTCGGCCGCCAGGGCGCCCAGGCCGGTGGCATGGGTGGGCTCGGCGACCTGCTCGGCGGGCTGTTCAACCGCCGTGCCGGCGGGTCCGCGTCCGCGACCAGGCCACGGCGCGGCGAGGACGTGGAGACCGACGTCCGGATCGACTTCACCGAAGCCGTGAAGGGCGCGACCGTGCCCATGCGCCTGTCCAGCCCCGCGACCTGCGGCACGTGCGCGGGTTCCGGTGCGCGTCCCGGCACGTCGCCGCGGACCTGCCCGAACTGCGGCGGCGCCGGACTGGTGACCCGCAGCCAGGGCGCGTTCGCGTTCTCCGAGCCGTGCGCCGACTGCCGCGGCACCGGGCGGATCGTCGACGACCCGTGCCCGGAGTGCGAGGGCGACGGCGTCAGCACGAAGACCAGGACGCTGACCATCCGCATCCCGGCGGGCGTCGACGACGGCCAGCGGATCAGGCTGGCCGGGCAGGGTGAGCCGGGGCGCAACAACGGTCCCGCGGGCGACCTGTTCGTGCGCGTGCACGTCAACCCGCACCCGATCTTCGGCCGGTCCGGCAACGACCTGACCGTGACCGTGCCGGTCACCTTCCCCGAGCTGGCGCTGGGCACCACGTTGACCGTGCCCACGCTGGAGGGCAAGGTGACCTTGAAGGTGCCCGCGGGCACGGCCAGCGGCCGCGTGCTGCGGGCGAAGGGCAAGGGCATCGCCAAGCGTGACGGCCAGGTCGGCGACCTGCTGATCACGCTGACCGTGGCGGTGCCGAACAACATGGATGCCGCAGCCCGGGAGGCGTTGGAGAACTACGCGTCGGCGACGGCGAAGCACGACCCGCGCGCTGAGCTCAACGCCCTGTTGGAGAAGAGGTCGGTGTGAGCTTCCCGTTCCCGCCCGGCACTGACGAGGACACCCCGTTCTTCGTCATCTCCGTGGCGGCCCAGTTGTCCGGTCTGCACGCCCAGACGCTGCGCGCCTACGACCGGCTCGGCCTGGTGTCGCCGGGCCGCACGTCCGGTGGTGGGCGGCGGTACTCGATGCGTGACATCGTGCTGCTGCGCGAGGTGCAACGCCTCTCGCAGGAGGAGGGCGTGAACCTCGCCGGCATCAAGCGGATCATCGAGCTGGAGAACGAGGTCGGCGCGCTGCGCGCCAAGGTGCAGGAGCTGACCGAACAACTCGCCTCCGCGATGGCCGCCGCCGAACACGCCGCCGCCTCCGTGCACGCCTCGTACCGCCGTGACCTGGTGCCGGTGCGCCACGAGACAGCCCTGGTCGTCTGGAAGCCGAACTCCAAGCGCTGACCTCGGCCTCCCGCGTCGCCGGCGTCCCCGGCGTCGCTCAATAGGGTGATCATCGCCCGAAAATGTACGGAAACACTGTTCCCGTACCTCGGTTAGCCATGAGGAACCCCGCGACCCCGAACCCGCGCCAGACTGGATCCCGTGGACTACGTCTTCGTGCACGGAACCACTCAGTCGCCGGCCTCCTGGCGCCCGGTCGAGGAC
Source organism: Saccharothrix sp. CB00851 (assembly GCF_001905065.1). Classification (NCBI taxonomy): domain Bacteria; kingdom Bacillati; phylum Actinomycetota; class Actinomycetes; order Pseudonocardiales; family Pseudonocardiaceae; genus Saccharothrix; species Saccharothrix sp. CB00851. Next base: position 733,358 of record NZ_LWLC01000001.1, on the reverse strand, counting down.
CTGCTCCGCCACCGCGGCCACCGCACCGTCGCCGTGGACCTGCCGACCGACCGCCCCGAACTGCGCGCCACCGACTACGCCGCGATCGCCCGCGCCCAAGCGGGCGACGCCCTGGCCCCGGTCCTCGTCGGCCACTCCGGCGCCGGCCTGCTGATGCCCGCCATCGCCCGGGCCATCGTCGCGTCGCACCTGGCCTGGATCGCCGCGATGATCCCCGGCCCGGTCTCCCTGGCCGACGAGCTGGCCGCCGACACGGGCGAGATGTTCAACCCGGAGTGGCGGTCCCTCACCGAGCCACCCACCGCGGACCCCGTCGTGGCCTCGTACTTCCTGTTCCACGACTGCGACCTGGCCGGGGTGCGCGCGGGCCTGCGGACCCTGCGCCTGTTCTACCCCACCGCGACGTACCGCGAGGTGCACGAGCTGCCCGACCTGCCGTCGACCTACGTCCTGCCGCGCGAGGACCGCACGCTGCGGCCGTCGTGGATGCGGCGGGCGGCGCGCGAGCGGCTGGGGGTCGAGGCGATCGAGGTCGACGGCGGGCACTGCCCGCAGACCAGCCGGCCGGAGACGCTGGCGGCCGTGCTGGGCGCGGCGTGGCCCGGGCCGCCGTGACGCGGCGCGCGATCCGGGCGTGACGCGGCGCGCGAATCAGCGGCGAAGCACGCGGCCGAAATCCGCCCTGCGCCGCGGTGAGCGCCGGTGAGCTCGTGTGACGGCCGTGGCGGTGAATCGGGGCGTGCGGCGAACGTGAAGAAGTTTCGCGAAGAGGGTCAGTCCAGGGTGAACGGGTCGTACTTGATCCGGTCGAGTGGGGTGCCGGCGACCAGCATGCGGGACACGGTGGCCCGGATCATGGACGGTGAGCCGCACACCAGCACGTCCCGGTCCTCCCACGCCCCGTAGCGGGTGACCACGTCGGCGAGCGTGCCCTGCTCCACGCCGCGCGCACCGGGATCCGACTCGAGCACCGGCACGACGGTCAGCCACGGGTTCGTCATGGCGAACCGCTGCAGGTTGTCCAAGTCGTACAAGTCCTCACGGGTCCGCCCACCCATGAACAGGTGCACCCGCGGGTTCTCGCCCCACTGCGCCATCTCGTCGATGATCGCGTGCATCGGCGCCACGCCCGTCCCGCCGGCGACCATCAGCACGTCCCGCCCGGACTTGCGGTCGACGCTGAGTCGACCCATCGGCGGACCGATGCGCCACACGTCACCCGGCTGGGTGTGCCCGACGACGGACCGGCTGACCCACCCGCCCTCGACCGACCGGATGTGGAACTCGATGATGCCGTCGTCACGGGGCGCGTTCGCGGGCGAGTAGTACCGCCACAGCCGAGCGCGCTGCGGCGTCTCGACGCTCACGTACTGCCCGGCGCGGTACCCGACCGGGTGGTCCGGCTGCAGCCGCACGACCGCCAGGTCCCAGCTCACCCGCTGGTGCTCCAGCACGGTGGCGTGCCAGTAGGCCGGACCGTCGTCGGCCGCCGCCGCCTCCTGCATCGCCCGCGCCATGATCGTGTACGCCTCGGCCCAGGCCATCTCGACCTTCGGCGTCCACGCGGGCCCGGCGAACTTCTTCACCGCCGCCAGCAGCGCCGTGCCCACGGACTCGTAGTGCACGTTCACCACCCCGAACTTGCGGTGGTCGCGCCCGAGCTGCCGCAGGAACGGGATCAGGTCGTCCGGTCTGTCCACCATCTGCACGACGTGGACCAGGGCGCGCAGCAGGCGGCTGCGCTGGACCTCCATGTTCGCGGGGAACATCTCACGGGTCGCCGGCGCGAGGCTGAAGAGCATGCCGTAGAAGAACTTGGCTACCTCTTCGGCGCGCGGCTCCACCACCGCGAAGCTCTCCCGGATCATCCGCACCATAGCGGTGACACCAGGAGGAGGTTCGCGGTGTGGCGGGCTCGGGATGGGGCTCAACACGGCGTTCGCAGTCATGGTCCGGGCGCAGTCTCCACGTTTCTGGCGGCGCCAGCAAGGGCGCTACGTCCTCGTCAAGCTTCCATCCCCGACGAGGGGACACTAACCCGCCAACTGGCCGGTCGACTCCTTGATGCCACCTTCGAGTGCAGTGCGGTCACGGACCGTCGCACACCGTTCCCGCAAACGAGTGGACATTCCCTTCCACGTATACCGAATCCGGCGCTTGCGGCGCACCGCCAGACGCATGCCCCGTCACGGCACGTGGGCCACGCAACACGGTGGACGTCACCCGAGACGTCCACCGGAGGCGTCCGCGTCGAACGTTCACCCTGGTGGCGGCCGGCAGACCGCACCGGTGCGGTGGGCCGCAGCCGCCTGTGGATTCCCACCTGCGGATTGTGGACAACTCGGCGGCCGGTGTGGACAACCGGCTGCGACATGTGGGTGACGGCCGTCAGGCCTGGTCGGCGCGCTCGGCTGCGCTGCGTTCAACGCAGAACTCGTTGCCCTCGGGATCGGCGAGCACGACCCAGCCCGTGCCGTCCGGCCGGCGCATGTCGGACACCGGCGTCGCCCCGAGCCCGAGTAGCCGCTCCACCTCGGCGTCACGGGTCGTGTCGGGCTGCAGGTCGAGGTGGACCCGGTTCTTCACCGCCTTGGGCTCCGGCACCTGGATGAACAGCAACCCCGGCCCTTCGGCCAGTTCGACCAGCACTTCGGGGTCGCCCGGGGCGTCCTGGTCGGAGATCGGCCGACCGGTCACCCGGCTCCAGAACCGGGCCAGCTCGTAGGCGTCCGCGCAGTCGACGGTGATGTGGTGCACGAGTGAAGTCATGGGCCGATCGTCGCGGCCTGGGCCGATCGAGCGCACCCGAGTTTCGCGACCCGGCCACGCGCCCCGCCGTCCGCGGCCGCGTCGTGGCCCACACCACACCGCTTCCACTAGGTTGAGTGGAACTGGCTCAACTTTTCTGACGTTGAGCGGGATGACGGCCGGTGCGCAACGCTGGCCACGCGCAGGGAAACCACCCGACCGAGGTGAGGAATGGACGCTTTCAACCCGACCACGAAGACGCAACAGGCCGTGTCCGCCGCCGTGCAGGCGGCGACCATCGCGGGCAACCCCGACGTCGGCCCGGTCCACCTCCTCGGCGCGCTCCTGGCCCAGGGCGACGGCCTGACCGCGCCCCTGCTCTCCGCCGTCGGCGCGGACCCGAAGCAGGTGCACAAGGAGCTGGAACAGCTGGCCAGGGCGCTGCCCGCGGCCAGCGGGTCGTCCGTGTCGGCGCCCCAGTTCTCCCGTGACTCGGTCCGCGTGCTGAGCAAGGCACAGGAACTCGCCACCGAGATGGGTGACGAGTACGTGTCGACCGAGCACCTGCTGGTCGGCCTCGCGCACCACGGCGGCCAGGTCGCCGACCTGCTGCGCCGCCACGGCGCGAACCCGGAGGCGCTCAAGGAGGCGTTCGGCAAGGTCCGCGGCTCGGCGCGGGTCACCAGCCCGGACCCGGAGGGCACCTACCAGGCGTTGGAGAAGTACGGCGTCGACCTGACCGAACGCGCCCGCAAGGGCGAGCTCGACCCGGTCATCGGCCGCAACACCGAGATCCGCCGCGTCGTGCAGGTGCTGTCCCGCCGCACGAAGAACAACCCGGTGCTGATCGGCGAACCCGGCGTCGGCAAGACGGCCATCGTCGAGGGCCTGGCCCAGCGCATCGTGGCCGGTGACGTGCCCGAGAGCCTGCGCGGCAAGAAGGTCGTCGCGCTCGACCTGGGCGCGATGGTCGCCGGCGCGAAGTACCGGGGCGAGTTCGAGGAGCGGCTGAAGGCCGTGCTCAAGGAGATCACCGACTCCGCGGGCCAGGTCATCACGTTCATCGACGAGCTGCACACGATCGTCGGCGCGGGTGCGACCGGCGAGTCCGCCATGGACGCGGGCAACATGATCAAGCCGATGCTGGCCCGCGGTGAGCTGCGGATGGTCGGCGCGACCACCTTGGACGAGTACCGCGAGCACGTCGAGAAGGACCCCGCCCTGGAACGCCGCTTCCAGCAAGTCTTCGTCGGCGAGCCGTCGGTCGAGGACACGATCGGCATCCTGCGCGGCCTCAAGGACCGCTACGAGGTGCACCACGGCGTGCGCATCACCGACGCGGCCCTGGTCGCCGCCGCCACCCTGTCCGACCGCTACATCACCGCCCGCTTCCTCCCGGACAAGGCCATCGACCTGGTGGACGAGTCCGCGTCCCGGCTGCGCATGGAGATCGACTCCCGCCCGGTCGAGATCGACGAGGTCGAACGCGCGGTGCGCCGGCTGGAGATCGAGGAGATGGCGCTGGCCAAGGAGTCGGACCCGGCCTCGGTGGAACGGCTCGCCGCGCTGCGCGCCGAGCTGGCCGAGAAGCGCGAGGACCTGGCCGGGCTGACCGCGCGCTGGCAGAACGAGAAGGGCTCGATCGAGAAGGTCCGCGACCTGAAGGAGCAGCTGGAGCAGTTGCGCGGCGAGTCGGAGCGGGCCGAGCGCGACGGCGACCTCGGCCGGGCCGCTGAGCTGCGGTACGGGCGCATCCCGGCGTTGGAGAAGGAGCTGGAGGCGGCCACCCGCAGCACGCAGGACGCCGCCGTGATGCTGAAGGAGGAGGTCGGGCCGGACGACGTGGCCGACGTCGTGTCCGCGTGGACGGGCATCCCGGCCGGTCGGCTGCTCGAAGGCGAGACGGCGAAGCTGCTGCGCATGGAGGACGAGCTGGCCAAGCGCGTGGTCGGCCAGGCCGAGGCGGTCCGGGTCGTGTCGGACGCGGTCCGGCGCACCCGCGCGGGCGTGGCGGACCCGGACCGGCCGACCGGCTCGTTCCTGTTCCTCGGTCCGACCGGCGTCGGCAAGACCGAGCTGGCCAAGGCGCTGGCGGAGTTCCTGTTCGACGACGAGCGGGCGATGATCCGGATCGACATGAGCGAGTACTCCGAGAAGCACTCGGTGGCCCGGCTGGTCGGCGCGCCCCCCGGCTACGTCGGCTACGACCAGGGCGGGCAGCTGACCGAGAGCGTGCGGCGACGCCCGTACTCGGTGGTGCTGCTGGACGAGGTCGAGAAGGCGCACCCGGACGTGTTCGACGTGCTCCTGCAGGTGCTCGACGACGGCAGGCTCACCGACGGCCAGGGCCGGACGGTGGACTTCCGCAACACCATCCTGGTGCTGACCTCGAACCTCGGTTCGCACGTGATCGCGGACGCCACCCTGGACGAGCGGCAGCGCACCGACGCCGTCATGACGGTCGTGCGGACGCACTTCAAGCCGGAGTTCCTCAACCGGCTGGACGACGTCGTGGTGTTCCACTCGCTGGCGACCGAGGAGCTGACGTCCATCGTGGACATCCAGGTGGACCGGCTCGGTCGGCGGCTCGCGCAGCGACGGCTGACCCTGGAGGTCACCCCCGCCGCTCGCGAGTGGCTCGCGCTGAACGGCTTCGACCCGGTTTACGGCGCCCGGCCGTTGCGGCGGCTGGTGCAGTCCTCGATCGGTGACCAGCTGGCGAAGGAGCTGCTGGCGGGCGAGGTGCGTGACGGGGACACGGTGAAGGTGGAGGTGTTGGACGACCACTCGGGCCTGATCGTCGGCCGGGCTTGATCGCGCTCGGTCGTCCGTGGTTGAGGCCGGGAGCCGGCGCTCTCGGCCTCGCCGGGTGACCGTTGTTCGCGGCGGACGTGCTCGGGTGAACCGGTAGCCGCCGGCCACCCGGCCCGTGGTGGGCTGGCGCCACGTCCCGCCACCCGTGTCTCACTGTCCCAGCATCCAGCATCCAGCATCCAGCATCCAGCATCCAGCACCCAGCACCCAGCACCCAGCATCGGCACTCGGCGTCGGGGCGTCCGGCGTCGGGGTGTCCGGCGTCGGGGTGTCCGGCGTCGCGCATCCAGCGTCTGGCACTCGGCCTCGCGGCATCCGGCGCTCCGAGTTGGCTCCGCAGGGGTCCCCGACCGGGGGACCCCTGATTTTTACTCTGCCGGCACGGACCGACAGAGGGTGGGTGGCGGGCGGCTACCTGTGGACAACGCTGTGGCCTGTGGATAAGTCGGAACGCACGCCCGGGCGGTAGGTCGGCGCGCGCGTCTTGGAAAGCCTGCGATCCGGGTAACAGCTTGATCCGTTCGCGCGACCCACGCCTCAAGTGATCTTCGTTTGTTCACCGGCGCCCGCTACTCTCGCACCGTGGGCATACCGGCGTGGGTCTGGTTCACCGTCGCCGCGGTAGCGGGCGTCGCGGGGTTCGCCCTGCTCGCGACCGACCGGGCACAGCGAACCGCGCGTAACCGCGAACGCCGCCGCTGGGCGGCGCTGCGCGGCTGGCAGTTCGAGGAGACCGACCACGTGCTGCCCACCCGCTGGGAGAGCGGTGCCATCGCCTACTACGGCGCCGGCGTGGCCAAGGACGTCGTCGCGGGCTCCACCTTCACCGCCGACGGCCGCCGCCAGGTCTACGTGCTCGACCACGAGACCGGCGGCAAGGTCAACTCCGTCCTCGTGGGCGTGCGCTGCCGCCGTGCGCTGTCCGTGGTCATCGAGCTGTGGCTGCCGAGCGTGCCGTTCCAGCGCGACCAGATGCCCGACCTGCTCGGACCGGTCGGCTCGCGGTACGCGTTCGTCAGCGAACTGCCCGCCGCCCGCAAGCTCATCACCCCCGACCTGGTCGACGCCGCCGAGGAAATCGGCGGTGACGTCACCGTCGTCTGGCTGGAGGACGACTGGGTGCTCGCCGCCGCACCGCCCAACTCCACCCCCGCCCGCCTGGAACGGCTGCTGCGCGACCTCGGCGAACTCGCCGACGTGATCGACCCGTTCGAGGCCGATCCCGAGGCCGACGCCGGTGGCGAGGTCCACCGCCCGCAGTTCGGGCGCAAGCCGTGACGCCGCCGACCGCCCTGGTGACGGGCGCGTCGTCGGGCATCGGCGCCGCGTTCGCCCGCAGGCTCGCCGCCGAGGGCCACGACCTGGTGCTCGTCGCCCGCGACGAGCAGCGGCTGGAGGAGACGGCGGCCAAGCTGCGCGCCGCGCACGGCATCACCGCCGAGGTGCTGCCCGCCGACCTGGCCACCGACGCCGGCCGCACCGAGGTCGCCGACTTCCTCGCCGAACGCGAGGTCGACCTGCTGGTCAACAACGCGGGCTTCGCCCTCTCGGCCGAGTTCTTCGCCGCCGACCCGGCCGAACTGCAGTCCCAGCTGGACGTGAACGTGACCAGCGTGCTGAAGCTGACCCGCGCGGCGCTGCCCGGGATGGTGGCACGCGGGCGCGGCGCGGTGGTCAACGTGTCCAGCGTCGCCGGGTTCCTGCCCGGTCGCGGCACGACCTACAGCGCGGACAAGGCGTGGGTGACGTCGTTCTCCGAGGGCATGGCGATGGCCACGGCGGGCACGGGCGTGCGCGTGATGGCGTTGTGCCCGGGTTTCGTGCGCACCGAGTTCCACCAACGGGCGAAGATCGACATGTCGAAGACGCCCGATCTGCTCTACCTCGACGCCGACCGGGTGGTGCACGACTGCCTGGCCGACCTGCGTTCGGGCAAGGTGCTGTCCGTGCCGGGCACCCAGTACAAAGCCATCACGTTGTTCGCGCGCCTGGTTCCGCGTGCGCTGGTCAGGCGGATAGCCTCCCGCGCGGCGGGCGGACGTGGTCGCACCTGAGCGCACTGGGAAGAGTCGGGAACCTGAACCCGGTCCGGTCCGTCCCACTCCACTAGTTGGAACAGGGAGGAACCGTCCATGGGCGAGCAGTTCAGAGTGGAGCCGCCGGAGCTCCGCGGCTACGGCGAGTTGCTGACGCGCAACGCGCAGCACTTCATGACGATCAAGGAACATGCGATCACCAAGGGCGGCGACACCTCCGGGTTCACCGGTCTGCTATCGCTGTTGCAGCCCATCGTCACCGGCGTGGCGTCCCTGTACGGGGAGACCCTCGACTTCGCCAACCAGATGATGGTCAAGGAGGCGGAGAGCATCAACAAGGCCGCCGACATGTACGAGAAGAACGAGGAGATGGTGATGAGCCTGCTCGACCGCGTGCTCGCCCAGCTCCACTCCGTGTCCGAGGCTCCGTCGCTCGGAGGTGGCCGGTGACCACGTACGCAGACGTCGAAGACCCGTCGGCCGCGCTCAGCGCCGCGGCGGAGGACCGGCCCGGCCGGCAGTCGACCAAGGAGCTCATCGAGAAGGCCGGCTGGAAGATCCAGGGCGTCAACTGGATCTACGAGAAGGTCACCGGCGAGAACCTGCTCGACGCCCTGATCAAGCCGCTGCTCGGCGACTTCGAGAAGATCGACGAGAACGCCAACGCGTGGGACCGGGTGGCCAAGGCCCTGGACTCCGTGCGGCACAACGTGGACGCGGGCGCCGAGCAGCTGTCGTCGCACTGGGACGGTGACGCGGCGAAGGCGTTCGAGACGCGCATGGGCACCATGTGGGTGATCGCCATCGAGGCGGACTCGCAGATCGCGCGGATCATCGGCAACCAGTTCCGTTCGACGGCCAGTACCTGCCGCACGGCGTGCGGGCTGGCGTTGACGCTGCTGGACATGCTGGTCGGCAAGCTGATGGAAGCCGCGATGACGGCGTGGATCCCGGTCGTCGGCTGGGGCCGCGCGGTGTGGATGGTCTACGACGCGATCCAGATCGTGGACGCCATCCGCAAGATCATCATCTCCATCCAGACGCTGATCGAGGGCGTGCAGGGGATGATCGACGGCATCGTGGCCATGGGCACCGCGCTGTCGAAGCTGAAGGACGTGCGCGACGTCGGCGACCTGCTCGACGTGGTCGACGGGTACCAGGACGGCAAGGAGAAGTACGACAACGGCGTGGCCGCGGCGAAGTCCGGCGCGATCGGTGTCGGGTTGGGCGCCTACAGCCTGGGCAAGGCGGGCCACGCGGCCGGCGGGCGCTACAACCAGCCGCCGCCCACATCCCCGGCGCCCGCTCCGGCCGGGGCGGGTTCGGGTTCCGGCGCGGGTTCGGGTGGAGGTGGCGGGCAGTGACGTTCCCGTATGACAAGGCGCGGCTGGACTCGCTGGTCGCGGACGTCGAGCGCCGGATGGCGAACGTCGAGGAGACCGCGCGGGCGGCGAGCCAGGTGCAGTTGCGGTCGCGTGGGCTGACGCAGGCCGACTTCGCGGAGATCTCGCGGGCCGCCAACAGCCCGAACGCGCCCCGTGAGCTGAAGGAGCTGGCACGGCGGGTCGACGCGGGCGAGATGTCCTGGGAGGACATCGCGTCCGGGCGGGCCGTGGACGACGAGGGCGTTCAGCGCGCACTGCAGACCGGCATCCCCGACCTCCAGCGCGCGTACACGGCGATCCAGGAGGGCAACGACCCGGAGGACGTCATCTCCGCCGGCACCCCCAAGCCGGGCGGGCGCCGTGACGATGACGACGACGAGCCGAACAAGTTCACCGAGGACGCCTGGTAGACGACGCTTGGCGGACGAGGCGGGGGTCGGGTTCGGCGTCGGCGTTATGGGCTTCACCGAGTTGCCCACAGGCGCCGGCCTGACTATCCCGAATCGTCAGACCGTTGGCATGGCGCAGGGCGGGGGACCGACCGGCTGTGTGGCCTCAGGTCAAGGTGGGGAAGTCGAAGCCGCCGGGGCTGGTGTGGTTGGTGCCCACACCTCGCACCACGTCGTACGCCACGGCTGCCGCGATGGCCAGGGAACGGACCGGGTCAGGGGTGCCCGGCCGGAGGGTCAGCACGTCACGCCGCACGCGCCGGCCGTCCCGCTTCACGATTGCGCCCGGGCTGAACGACGCCACCTCGTGCAGCAGGCACAAGCGCTGACCGGCCGCGTCGAGCAGGCCGTACGCGCCGTGCCCCTCGTGTCGCACGGAACCGGCTACGGCGCCGTTCGGCCACGTCACCCGCGTCGCCGGCTTGCCGGCACCCTTGCGGATCAGCAGGAGTTGTCGGCCGCGGTCGGCGAGAGCCAGATCGAAGGTGGTTCGGCCGGAGAACGCGGTGGCGCGCAACAGCTTCCGCAGCGGGCCGACGAAGCCGCGTTCGGACACCGACGCGATCAACGCGCCGCGCCCGTCGTAGACGTCGTTCCGGTACCTGGTGCCCACCAGGTGGCGCAGCACGCCCCAGGGCTGCTCGATGATCAAGGTGTCGGTGCCGGGAAGGGTCACGGTGTGCCAGCGTACGGCGCGGTATGACACTCTTGGGACCCGTGCGAGCTGAAGTGGTCCTGGACGCCGCGGCGAAGGCCGAGTTGGCGCGGTTGGTGAGCGAGTTGGCCGTGGTGCACGGCAAGGTGACGTTGTCCTCGGGCGCCGAGGCCGACTACTACATCGACCTGCGCCGGGCGACGCTGCACCACGCCGCGTCCCCGCTGATCGGCAAGCTGCTGCGGCAGCTCACCGCCGACTGGGACTACGTCGCGGCGGGCGGGTTGACGCTGGGCGCGGATCCGGTGGCGTGCGCGATGATGCACGCCGCGGCGGGCGCGGGTGAGGTGCTGGACGCGTTCGTCGTGCGCAAGTCCGCCAAGCAGCACGGCATGCAGCGCCAGATCGAGGGCATCGAGGTCGCCGGGCAGCGGGTGCTCGCGGTCGAGGACACCTCCACCACCGGTGGCAGCGTGCTGACCGCCGTCGAAGCACTGCGCGCGCACGGTGCCACGGTGGTCGGTGTCGCGACGGTCGTGGACCGCGGCACGGGCGCGCGCGAGGTGATCGAGGAGGCCGGGCTGCCGTACCGGTACCTGCTGGACCTGGCCGACCTGGGCCTGGCCTGACATGGCCGGCGGGCTGGTCCTGCTGCTGGTGATCGTGGCGATCCTCGGTGCGGGGGTCGCCGTGGGGTTGTCGCGCCGCAAGCGGAACCCGTTCACGAACCAGCAGTTCGTGAACCAGTGGGAGCAGCAGATGCGGGCGCTGGAGGCGTCCCTCGGGTGGCGGTTCGTCGCCGAGGACCAAGGCTTCCAGGAACGCGTGCCGCAGATCGGGCGGATGCTGGAGGCCGACCGGAGCCGGGTGAAGTTCCAGCTCGTCGGCCACTGGCGCGGTGCGCCCGTGCTGGCCGTCGAGGTGGTGTTCCGCACGGACAACGTGGTCACGTCGGAGTACCGCACCTACGCGGTGGTGGTCGTGCCGCGCCCGATGCCGGGGCCGTGGGTGCTGATCAGCCCGCGCAACGACAGCGTGTGGGGCCTGTTCGAGCAGTTCGTGGAGACCGGCGACCCGGTGTTCGACGGCCGCTACGAGGTGCGCCGGCGCAACCCGGCGTTCGCCTCGGCCCTGCTCGGCTCGGGCCTCACGCAGGCGTTGCTGCAGGACCCGCGGGCGAACGGGGTGGCGATCGCGTTCGACGAGCACAACCTCGCCGCCGCCGTGCCCGGCCCGCTGCTGCAGGCGCCGCTGGCACACCTGGCCGACCTGGTGCTGGACCTGGCGGGTCGCGTGCCGTGGCAGGCACTGCCCCGGGGCTGAGCACCACCGGGCAAATCGGCGGACACGCGATCTCCGGCGGCCTACTCTGGCAGCAGGGAGGTCGCTATGGTCGCGCGTGCTTTAGCCGAGCTGGTCATGGTGGTGCACTTCGCCGTCCTGGCCTTCCTCGTGGTCGGCGGTTTCCTGGCCTGGCGCTGGCCGAGGGTGCTGTACTTCCACCTGGCGATGGCAACCTGGGGCCTGCTGATCGTCCTGTTCCCGCTCGCCTGCCCGCTGACCTGGCTGGAGAACGAACTCCGCGCCGCCGCCGGGCAGCCGCGATTGGTGAACGGCTTCATCGACACCTACATCGACGGCGTCCTCTACCCGGACTCCGCGGCACGCCTGGTGCAGGTGCTCGTGGCACTCGTCGTGATCGCCTCGTGGACCGGCTACTACCTGAAGCGACGCGTTGAACAGACCGCTCCGACCCACACCGAGGCTTGTCGCTGAATCGGTGTAGTGGCGTATTCGGCTGTTAGAGGTACACCTACACCGAACGCCGTTCCCAAGCCCTACTCTGCGGGCAAGGGGGTGACGTAGTGGACTGGTTCCGTCGTCGGAAGAAAGCGTGGGACGCCGAGCTCTACTCAAGTCTGCTGGCGTACTACTGCGAATTGATGGAAAGGGAGCTGGGGCAGCGCTGTCGCGTTGTGGCATGGTTCGAGGAGGCGCGCCTCAGGGAGAACGGTGACGTAGATCAGCGGTTCTGTGTCACCATCGTGGCGGAGTGCGACCGACTGGACTTCGTGACCTTCCACGACCGGGTAAACTGGGATTGGCCGGAGAAACATCGCGATAGGGTGAAGGTGGAGGTCCGGACGCCCGAGAAGAACGGTATCGGTGGCACGCGCCTGGACACCACTCATCGGTGGATACGCAAAGGGCAGATCAAGGCTTTCATTCACCTGGACCGGCCGATCTCCCGGGGTGAGGAGTTCACCTTCGTCATTGACATGTTCTGGCCGCAGAAGTGTTTGCCTTTCGCGCGAGGTGCCGGACCGGACAGCTTCCTCGTATCTTTCGGAGAGATAGCGCACACGGTCGAGTGCCGGGTCGTGCTGCCGAAGCGGTGGGCGGCGAATTTCGAGCACCTGGGACTCGAGCCGGGCCAGGACGATTACGTCGTGACCGGGTTCGTGAATCGGGAAGGTCACCTGGTCGCCTCGCTGACCGTGCGGAACCTGCCCGGATACCGGAAGGTCGGCTTGAAGCTCGACATGCCGTCGCTGCCGGCCTGACTACGATCGCCACGGTCTTTCCGGAGTTGGGGGTGACGTGGTCCAGCGAGTGGTGCTCGAGGGGTTTCACGCGGTCAAGCACGCGGTTCGGTTCGGGGCCGTGGTGGACGTGGTGGTGCTCGATCGGGGGAAGGCGGTCGGGTTGGCGCGGTCGCACGCTCCCGACTTGGTGGAGGTCTTCGAGGCTGCTCGGGTGGTGTCGGCGGGTGAGTTCGAGCGGGTGGTGGGGCGGGCGCACCCGACCGGGGTCGGTGGGGTGGCCGAACGGCCCGTGGTCGATCCGGTGGGGTTGGCGCGCGGTGGGCCGTTGGTGCTGTTGGACAACCCGCGCAACCTGGGGAACTTCGGTGCGGTGATCAGGGTGGCGGCCGGGCTCGGTGCCGGTGGGGTCGTGTCGTTGGGTGACGTGGACCCGTGGCACCCGAACGTGCTGCGCGGAAGCGCGGGGCTGCACTTCGCGTTGCCCGTGGCCAGGTTGGGCGTCGTCGAGGAGGTTCGCGGCACGGTGATCGCGTTCGACGCCGGTGGCCGGGAATTGCGGGACGTGCGGATCCCGGACGACGCCGTGCTGGCGTTCGGCTCGGAGCGGCACGGGTTGTCGGCGCCGGTGCGAGAGCGGGCCGACCTGGTGGTGTCGCTGCCCATGCGGCCGAAGGTGTCCAGCTACAACCTGACCACGAGCGTCGCCATGGGGCTCTACCACTGGGAACTGTTCCGGCGAGCTTCTTGAACGGTTCAGTGGGCACGCTGGTGAGGTGACCACTCCGAAGCTCCTGGCCGCGCGCGCCGGTGTCGCCGAACGCGCGGTCGAGTCCCGGCACCTGCGTCGGGTCTGGGGAGTGCCGGGCACGGTCCTCGGCGCGGCCGCCTGGCCGCCGGACTGGTCGAGCCGGGCGCACGTCCGGTTCAGCTACTGGTGGCAGGCGCACCTGCTCGACTGCGTCCTCGACGCCCAACTCCGCGCACCGACGCAAGCACGCGTGGCGCTCGTGCGGCGGCTCGTGCGCGGCATCAGGCTGCGCAACCTGGTCGGCTGGACCAACGACTACTTCGACGACGTGGCCTGGCTCGGGCTGGCGCTGCTCCGCGCCGAACGGGAGGTCGGCATCGCCAGGCCGAAGGCCATCGCCACGATCGCCGACCGGCTCCGCGAGGGCTGGACCGACCACGGCGGCGGCGGGATCTGGTGGAAGCGCAACGACGACTTCAAGAACGTGCCCGCCAACGGCCCCGCCGCGATCTTCTTCGCCCGCCTGGGCGCGCGGGCCGACCTCGGCCGCGCCAGGTCCATCGTGGACTGGGTCGAGGACACCCTGGCCGACCCGGAGACCGGGCTGCTGTGGGACGGGCTGCACGTCCACCCCGACGGCACGGTCCGCGAGGTCGAGCGCAACCTCTACACCTACTGCCAGGGCGTGGTGCTCGGCGCGTGCGTGGAGCTGGGCGGCGGCTACCAGGACAAGGCGGCGCGGATCATCGACGGCGTGGACAAGCACCTGGCCACCGACGGCGTCCTGCGCGGGCACGGCGGCGGCGACGGCGGCCTGTTCGGCGGCATCCTCACCCGCTACCTGGCGCAGGCGGCGCTGCGGCTGGACCGGCCCCAGGCGGCACGGGCCGCGGACCTCGTGTTCAGCTCGGCGAACGCGGTGTGGGCGAACCGGACCGCGGTGGTGAGCGGCCCGCTGTTCGGCGCGGAGTGGTCGGAGCCCGCGGTCAAGGGCGACGGCCCGGAACGGGACCTGTCCGTCCAGCTCGGCGGGTGGATGGCGCTGGAGGCCGCCGCCTTGTTGGAGCGCAACGACATCACGCCGTCACGGACCTGACTCAGTGGCAGCCGCACGACCGGCGGTGCCGCAGCACGGGAGGCAGCCGGATCGTCTCCGGAGGCCGGTCCGGGTCCTCGATGCGGGCCAGCAGCAGCCGCACCGCCGTGCGGCCGATCTCCTCCACCGGCTGCGCCATCGCGGTCAGCGGCGGGTCGACCAGCTCGGCCCACTCGACCTCGTCGTAGGTCACCAGCGCCAGCTCCGAGCCGATCCGCACGCCCCGCGCCCGAGCCGTGTGCAGCACGTCGATCAGCACCTGGTGGTCGTTCACCACGACCCCCGACACCCGCCCGAGCAGCGGGTCCAACGACGGCCGCACCAGCTCCTCGTCCCACGCCAGCCCCGCCCGGCCCAGCCCGAGCCGGTAGCCGAGCACGCGCTCGTCGGTGGTCGCGAGCCCCGGCTGGCCCGACACCAGCCCGATCCGCCGGTGACCCAGCTCCGCCAGGTGCCGGACCAGGGTGGACGTCGCCTGGACGTTCTCCGGGCCGACCTGGTCGACGTCCTTGGCCACGGTCAGCCGGTCCACCAGCACCGTCGGCACGCCGAGCCGGCGCAGTTCGGGCAACGCGGCCGAGCCGGACGTCGGCGTGAGCAGCACCCCGTCCACCCGCCGTGAGCGCAGCATCCGCACCGCGGCCTGCTCGGACTCGGCGGTGTCGCGGGTGTCGATCAGGACCAGCGTGTAGCCCGCCTTGGTGGCCTCGCTCTCGATCGCCGCGATCAGCTCGGCGAAGTACGGGTGCGACACCAGCGACACGGCGAGGCCGAGGGACTTGGTGCCGCCCGTGACGAGCGAGCGCGCGATGGCGTCACCGGTGTAGCCGGTCTCCTCGATGGCCTTGAGCACCCGCTCCCTGGTCGCCGGGGCGACCGACCTGGTCTCGTTGATCACGTGTGAGACCGTGGTGATGGAGACGCCGGCGAGACTGGCGACCTCCCGCATGGTGACCATGGACTCGTCCCCGTTTCGGGCTTGCGCAAGCGAT
The DNA here is from genome assembly GCF_001905065.1 of Saccharothrix sp. CB00851. Lineage (NCBI taxonomy): Bacteria > Bacillati > Actinomycetota > Actinomycetes > Pseudonocardiales > Pseudonocardiaceae > Saccharothrix > Saccharothrix sp. CB00851. The sequence continues at coordinate 717,889 of NZ_LWLC01000001.1, read as the reverse complement.
TGCGTGGGGACTTTACCTGGTAGGAGGGACGTGCCGTGGCTTCTGTGCTGTGTGTCGGGCTGACGACCGTGGACGTGAGCCAGCGGGTCGCCGAGTTCCCGGTCCCCGGTCAGAAGGTGCAGTCCCTCGGCGTGCACCTCTCACCCGGCGGTCCGGCGGCGAACGCGGCACGCGCGGTGGCCGCGCTGGGGCACCGGGCCGTGCTGCTGACCGCGTTGGGCGGCGAGCTCGGCGACTTCGCCCGCTCCCGGCTGCACCCGGTGGAGGTGCACTCGGTCGGCGCGGGCGGCCCGGCGCTGAGCATGGTGGCGGTGCGCGAGCGCGACGGCGAGCGGACCGTGATCTCGCGCAACGCCGCCGGCTTCGACGTGGCCGCCACCGTCGACCCGGCGCTGGTCGAGGCGGCCGACGTGGTGCTGGTGGACGGCCACCTCGGTCCGCTGGCGCTGCGGGCCGCACGGCACGCGAGACGCGCGGGCGTGCCCGTGGTGCTGGACGCGGGCAGCTGGAAGCCCGTGCTGGACGACCTGCTGCCGCTGGTGGACGTCGCCGCCTGCTCGGCCTCGTTCGAGCTGTCGGAGGCCGAGGTGCACGCGCGCGGCGTGCCGCTGGTGATCCGCACGCACGGCCCGCGTCCCGTCACCTGGTCGCGTGGTGGTGCCACCGGCTCGCAACCGGTACCTGTTGTCGAGACGCGCGACACCAACGGCGCGGGCGACGTGTGGCACGGTGCGCTGGCGGTCGCGATCGCCCGGGGCCTGGCGGTGGACGACGCCGTCCGGTGGGCGAACGAGGTCGCCGCGGTGCGGGTGCGCCACACCGCGTGGGACTGGGTGGAGGAGCTGGGACGGTGGCGGGACAGCGGGTGAAGTTCGACGAGCTGGTCGACCGGGCGCGGCTGCTGGTGGACACCGGCGAGCGCAAGCTCCTGGGCATCGGTGGCGCGCCCGGCTCGGGCAAGTCGACGCTGGCGCGCCGGCTGGTCGACGCGCTGGGCGACGACGCCGCCCTGGTCGGCATGGACGGCTTCCACCTGGCCCAGCGCGAGCTGGACCGCCTCGGCGTCGCCGACCGCAAGGGCGCGCCGGACACGTTCGACATCCCCGGCTACGTCGACCTGCTCGGCCGGTTGAAGGCGTGCGGGCCGGACGTGGTGTACGCGCCGGAGTTCCGCCGCGAGATCGAGGAGCCGATCGCGTGCGCGGTGCCCGTCGACCCGGCCGTGTCGCTGGTCGTCACCGAGGGCAACTACCTGCTACTGCAGTACGACAAGTGGAAGCGCGTGCGGGTGGTGCTGGACGAGGCGTGGTTCCTGATGATCGACGAGGACCTGCGGGTCGCGCGGCTGATCGACCGGCACGTCCGGTACGGCCGGTCGGTCGAGGAGGCGCGTGAACGCGTGCTGCACGGCACCGACCACGTGAACGCGCTCATGGTGAACGCGTCCAAGTCGGCCGCCGACCTGGTGATCACCGAAGTGCTGTGACGCGTCAGGACGCGGTGGTGGTGGTCACCTCTTCGTCCACCGGCTTCTTCATCTCCTGCCGGTACCGGTAGAAGCCGTAGGCCGTGCCGACGACGAAGAACGCGATGCTGGCGACCACCGCGACCGTCTCCAGCCACGGCACCGCGGTCAGCAGGCCCGCGCCGTAGTAGCCGGCCAGCACCAGCGTCGGCACCCACGCGATCGCGCCGATCGTCGTGGCCAGCATGAACCGCTTCGGGTCCATCCGCGCCGCGCCCGCGATCATCGGCGCCAGCGTGCGGACCCACGGGATCCAGCGGGCCAGCACGATCGCCCAGAAGCCCCGGCGGTCGAGGAAGTCGCGGGCCTTGGCGAGGTTCTCCTTGTTGAGGACCTTGCCGCCGCGGCGGGCCAGCAGACGCGTGCCGGTGTGCCTGCCGATGTAGTAGCCGATCTGGTTGCCCACGACGGCCACGGCGAGCGCGACCCCCGACAGCAGCCAGGCGGACAGCTCCGCGTCGTGGGACGCGAGCACCACACCGGCGGCGAACAGCAGCGAGTCGCCGGGCAGGAACAAGCCGAAGATGAAGGCGCACTCGAAGAAGATGAAGCTCAGCGTGATCAGCCACACGGCCAGCGGGCCTGCGGAATCGAGCTGAACGAATGCGACAGCCTCGGACGATGCGGACAACACCACGCCGTGCAGCCTACGTGGGAGCAGGGCGTCGACTGGGCGACATGGGGATAACGCCTTGCCGAAGCCTCGGCGTCACTGCGGTTCGTGCGGGCCCGAACACGGGCTGGAGTGATTAGTGTCACGGGGGTTAGCGTGGGGGGATGGAGCCCCTGCTCGCCGAACTCCGCTCCGCCGTCGGCGCCGACGCGGTGCTCACCGACGCCGACGTCACCGCGAGCTACCAGCGCGACATGATGCCGCTGGCGCCCTACGGGCAGCCGCTGGCGGTCGTGCTGCCGACGTCCGCGGAACAGGTGCAGGCGGTCGTGCGGGCCTGCGCGGCGGCGCGGACGCCGATCGTGCCGCGCGGTGCGGGCAGCGGGCTGTCCGGTGCGGCGAACGCGATCGACGGATGTGTGGTGCTCGTCACCACGAAGATGAACGCCATCGTGGAGGTCGACCCGGACAACCGGCTCGCCGTGGTCGAACCCGGCGTGGTGAACCTCGACCTGCGCGGGGCGGTGGAGAAGCACGGGCTGTTCTACCCGCCCGACCCGTCCAGCTACGACTGGTGCACGATCGGCGGCAACCTGTCCACCAACGCGGGCGGGCTGTGCTGCGTGAAGTACGGCGTGACCACGGACTCGGTGCTCGGGCTGGACGTGGTGCTGGCCGACGGCGAGCTGCTGCGCACCGGTCGGCGGACCGTCAAGGGCGTGGCCGGGTACGACCTGACCAAGCTGTTCATCGGCAGCGAGGGCACGCTCGGCGTGATCACCAGGGCGACCCTGGCGCTGCGCCCGCTGCCGCAGGCACCGGCGACACTGGTGGCCGCGTTCAACAGCACGGCGGACGCCGGCACGGCGGTGAGCCGGGTGGTGACCGAGGGCATCGTGCCGTCGCTGATGGAGATCATGGACCGCACGTCCATCCGGGCCGTCGAGCAGTACCTGAGGACCGACCTGAACGCCGACGCGGCGCTGCTGCTGTGCCAGTCCGACTCGGGCGGCGAGGCGGGGCGGCACGAGCTGGCCGCGATCGAGCAGGCGTGCGTGGCGGCGGGCGCGGAACTCGTCTACGCGACCGAGGACCTCGGCGAGGGACGTGACCTGCTCACCGCGCGGCGGGCCGTGCTGACCGCGCTGGAGGTCTACGGCGCATGGCTGACCGACGACGTGTGCGTGCCGCGGACGAAGATCGCCGACCTGATCGCCGGGTGCGAGCGGATCAGCGAGTCGGTAGGGCTGCGGATCGCCGTGGTCGGGCACGCCGGCGACGGCAACATGCACCCGACGATCGTCTACGACCCGGCGTCGGCGGACGAGTTCGCGCGGGCGCGGCGCGCATTCGACGAGATCCTGGCGCTGGGGCTGGGCCTCGGCGGCACGATCACCGGCGAGCACGGCGTCGGCAAGATCAAGCGCGAGTGGTTGGCCCGCGAGATCGGCCCGGTCGGCCTGCGGGTCCACCGCGAGATCAAGCGCGCGTTGGACCCGGAGAACCTCTTCAACCCGGGCTCGATGTTTGCTGTCTGACGGCCACCGCGCGGTGTCTCAGTCGACGCGGCGGATCTGCTGGGTCTCGTCCATCCGGTCGTCCACCAGGTCGATGACCTCGGTGATGTCGGCCGCCTCCTGCGCGAGCAGGCTCTTCTTCTCCCGCCGCGCCTTGATCACCTCGATGATGATCGGCACGACCGAGAGCAGCACGATCAGCAGCAGCATCATCGACAGGTTGTCGCGCACGAACTGGATCTGGCCGAGGAAGTAGCCGAGCACCGTCAGACCCGCGGCCCACGCGATACCGCCGGTCAGCGAGTACGTGAAGTACTTGCGGGCGTCCATCCGGCCCACGCCCGCCATGGCGGTGATGAACGTGCGCACGATCGGCACGAACCGCGCCATCACGATCGCGCGGGCGCCGTACTTGTCGAAGAACTCGTGCGTCTTGTCGACGTACTCCTTCTTGAAGATCTTCGACTCCGGCTTGGCGAACAGCGCCGGTCCGGCCCGGTAGCCGATCCAGTAGCCGACGATGTTGCCCGCCAGGGCGCACGCCGTGAGCAGCACGCACACCAGCCACAGCGGGTAGTCCAGCAGCCCGGAGGCCACGAACAGGCCCGCGGTGAACAGCAGCGAGTCGCCGGGCAGGAAGAAACCCACCAGCAGACCGCACTCCGCGAAAACGATGAAGCACAGCCCGACCAGCATGTAGGGGCCGAGTCCTTGGAGCAGGATCTGCGGGTCCAACCAGTCCGGACCGAGGGCAACCGTGGAGGTGGGCGCGACCGTCACGGCGACCACGGTACAGGCACTACCTGAGCGTCATGACCGCCACGACCGTGCCCGCCGCCAACCCGAGCAGCACGGCGAGCAGCAGCACCCACCCGGCGCCCAGCGACGGGCGGGTCCGCCGCACGGGCACGTGAGGGTGCGCGCCGGTGCCGGCGGCCTGGGCGCGCAACGCGTCGGCCACCAGCTTCTCGTGGTCCTCGGGCACCCGGTCAGTCTTTCACCCACGCACCGCGCGCCATCACCGCGCGCGGCCTCAGCTCGGCGTCCAGCACCACGACGTCGGCCGCCAGACCGGCACGCAGCTCACCCGTGCGGTCCTGCAGCCCGAGCAGCCGGGCGGGACGGGTGGAAGTGGCGTGCACGGCCTCCACGACGGTGAGCCCGCACGACTGCACCGCGTTGCGGAACGCGGCGTCCATCGTCAGCGTGCTGCCCGCCAGGGACGCGCCGCCGGCCAGCGTCGGCACGCCGTCCACCACCCGCACTTCGAGGCCGCCCACGTCGTAGACGCCGTCACCGACGCCCGCCGCCGCGATCGCGTCGGTGACCAGCACGGTCCGGCCCGTGCCCGCGTGCCGTGCGGCGAGGCGCACGGCCGTCGGGTGCAGGTGCACCAGGTCGCAGATCAGCTCGACGGTGACGCGCTCGTCGTCCAGCAGCGCGCCGATCGGGCCCGGCTCGCGGTGGTGCAGCGGCCGCATCCCGTTGAACAGGTGCGTGGCGACCGTCGCCCCCGCCTCGACGGCCGGGCGGATCTGCGCCTCGGTGGCGTCGGTGTGGCCGATCGCGGCGAGGACATCGTTGTCGGCCAGGTGGCGCACCGCGTCCACGCCGTGCTCCAACTCGGGTGCCACGGTGATCATGCGAACCGCGCCGCCGCCGGCCTCCAGCAGCTTGTCGATCGACGCGCGGTCGGGCGGGCAGAGGATGGCCGGGTCGTGCGCGCCGCACCGCGCGGCGGACAGGAACGGGCCCTCCAGGTGGATGCCCGCGACCACGTCGTCCCGCACCAGCTCGGTCAGCGCCTTGACCTGGTCGGCCAGCTCCGGGATCGGCCGGGACACCAGGCTGGCCAGCAGCGTGGTGGTGCCGTGCCTGCGGTGCGCGTTCGCCGCCTTGATCACCCGGGCCGGGTCGGCGCTGGTGAACGCCTCGCCACCGCCGCCGTGGCAGTGGATGTCGACGAAGCCCGGCACCAGCCAGCCGCCGGCCACGTCCGTCGTCGGCCCGTCGGGTGGTGCCCCCTGGCCGACGGCCGCGATCAGGCCGTCCCGCACCGCCACCCACCCCTGTTCGAGCACCCCGTCGGGCGTGACGACCCGACCACCGGTCAGGGTCACGTCCACGGGTCCACCCCACGTGCTCATCTGTCCTCCAGCATGTCGATGGCCAGCAGCGCGGCCCCGAGGCACCCGGCCTCGTCACCCAACGCCGCCAGCCGCAGTTGCGGGCGTCGGTGGAACGCGATCAGCTCGTCCAGCCGTCCGCCCAGCGGATCCGTCAGCTTCGGACCCGCCAGCGCCAAGCCACCGCCCAGCACCACGGCCTGCGGTCCCAGCAGTGCGGCTACCAGCAGAATGCCCTTGGCGAGCGCGTCGACGGCCTCCCGCCACACCGCCGCCGCGTCGTCGTCACCCTCCGTGAGCAGTCTCGCCACGTCTGCCGCGCCGTTGACCTGGCGGTTCGTGCGCCGCACGTAGCGGCGGGCGATCGCGGCGCTGCTCGCCCGCGCCTCGACACAACCCGTCTGGCCGCAACCGCAGGGGTCGCCGTGGCCGACGTCCACGTGCCCGATCTCGCCCGGCGCGGACGACACCCGGCCGTCCAGGACGAGGGCGGCGGCGATGCCGGTGCCGATCGGCATGATCACCGCGTTGGTGAGGTCCCGGGCGTTGCCCTGGCGCAGTTCGGCCAGGCCACCGGCGCGCACGTCGTGCCCGAACGCGGCGGGCAGCCCGGTGGCCGCCGCGATCTTGTCGCGGAACGGGTAGTCGTCCCACCCGAGGTTGGCCGAGTAGACGCCGGTGCCGGTCTGCTCGTCCACGATGCCCGGCACCACCAGCCCGACCGCTTCGACCGGGTGCTCGGCGACGGCGCGCAGTTCGTCGACCAGCGAGGCCACGTCCTCGACCACCGCGTCACCGCCGGGACGGGTCGTCCGGCGCCGCTGGGTCACCGCCCGCACCCCGGCGGGGGTGCCCGCGACCAGCGCGGCCTTCATCCCGGTCCCGCCGACGTCGACGGCTATCACGTGTCTTGTGCGCACCACGAGGACCGATACTGCGGCATCCGACCGCCATTGGTCTATACCAAGTGCCCGATTGGCCGGGTCCGGTGTCGCCGCGCACCTGCCCGAGCCCCGTTCGGGCGACGGCCGTGAGTTGTCCACAGGCCGTCGTCGGCGGGGCCGTTCTGTCGGTTCGTGGTGGCAGGATCAAGAACGGGGATCCCCCAGGCGGGGACCCCTGCGAAGCGGGCTCGTGGCGGGAGCGGGCGGCTAGTTGCCGGCCATGATCTTCTGCAGGGCGTCCAGCGCCCGGCTCGCGGTGCTCTTCACGGTGCCCTTGCTGATGCCGGTGGCCTCGGCGATCTCGGCTTCCGACAGGTCGCCGTAGTACCGCAGCACGAGCACCTCCCGCTGCCGGGGCGGCAGCTGGGACAGGGCCCGGACGACCGCCTGGTGCTCGGCGGTGAGCATGGCGAGGCTCTCCGCCGAACGGGCGTTCGCCACGTGCGGCGGGGTGTAGTCGCGGGCCGTCTTGCGGCGGCGCAGCACGCTGCGCGAGCCGTTGACGACGGCCGTCCGCAGGTAGCCGACGGCCGCCTGCGCGTCACGCAGGTTGGACCAGTTGCGGTGCAGGCCGGTGAACGCCTCCTGGACCACGTCCTCGGCCGTGGCGGGCTCGTCGACCAGCAGCAGCGCCAGCCGGACCAGCCGCATCCGGTGCTGGCGGTACAGGTCCTCCAGGGTCAGCGGGCCGGTGGGGGCCGGTGCCGCGCCGTCCTGGATCCGCAGGTTCGTCAGCGTGTCCTGCACACGCGCGATGCCGCCGCTGTTCCGATCGGGACCGACCACGGAAAAGACGTTACCCCGTCGCCGGGTAGCCTCGGCGCGGCGTTGCACAACGGTTGGGGGCTTCCATGGCGCGGTTCGCGGTCGAGTTGGTGTTCGGGGACAACCGGGACGAGCGGTTGGCGGTCCGGCCCGCGCACCGCGAGTACGTGGCGACGCTGGTCGAACGCGGTGTCGTGCTCGCGGCAGGCCCCTACGCCGACGAGACCGGTGCCCTGCTGGTCTACGAGGTCGCCGACGAGGCTGAGCTGCGCGAGGTGCTCGCCGCCGACCCGTACACGCCCGCCGACGTCATCAAGGAGACGCGCGTGCACGAGTGGCAGACGTTGCTGGGCGCCTGGCTCTAGTCCTTCTTCACCGAAGCCGAATCCGAAGTCGAAGCCGCGGCCGTCCCGCCCGGGCCGACCAGGCCGGACAGGTCGTTGGCCGCCATCTCGCGGTCGGCCGCGGGCACCGACTTCGGCGCCTGCCGGTCGACCACCTTCGGCGTGAACGCGCGGAAGAACTTCAGGCCGCCGACCCAACCGGGCACGTGCACGGCCTTCGACCGCCGCGTGATCGCCCGGACCACCGCCTTGCCCACGTCCGACACCGGGTACTTCTTGCCCGCCAGGCCCGGCATGCCGCTGCGCAGCGGACCGAACACCGGGTGCTCGTCGGCGCTGTTGACCATGTCCGTGGAGATCCACGAGAAGTACGCCACGCCGACGTCCACGCCCAGGTGCCGCACCTCCGCGCGCAGGCTGTCCGCGAACGCCTCGCAACCCGCCTTCGCGGCGGAGTAGGCCGCGTTGCCCGGGATGTGCACGATCGCCGCCAGCGACGACACCACCAGGCAGTAGCCGCGGCTCGCGACGAGGTGCGGCAGGCACGTGCGGACCGTGCGCCACACCCCGAGCAGGTTGACCTCGATGACCCGTTCGAAGGCGGCGGGGTCCATCGACCGGACGAACCCGGTGGCGGCGATCCCGGCGTTGGCCACCACCACGTCGATGCCCCCGTAGTGGTCGACCACGCCGTTCACCGCGGTCTCCAACGCCTGCCAGTCGGTGACGTCGGCCTCCCACGCCTTGCCGCCGCACTGCTCGGCCACCTGCCGCAGCTGGTCGCCCTCCAGGCCGACCAGGGCGAGCTTCGCGCCCTTCGCGGCCAACCGCCGGGCCACCTCCGCGCCGATGCCCCTGGCCGCGCCAGTGATCAGGACAACCTTGCCCGCAACGTCCACGGTGACCTCCTCAGCCGCTCCAACCGGGGAGGCCACCGTAACGCAACTTACCGCCAGTAAGCTACTGGCGAGTTAAGCCGAGCTGGCCGCGGTCAGCGCCGCCACCTCGTCCGCCTTCAGCTCCAGGTGCAGGGCGGGCAGCAGGTCGGCGAGCTGCTCGGTGGTGCGGGCCGACGCGATCGGCGCCGCCACCGTGGGCTGCTCGGCCAGCCACGCCAGGGCGACCGCCGCCTGGGTGGTGTCGTGGGTGAGGGCCACCTCGTCCAACGCCGCCAGCACCCGCAGGCCGCGCTCGTCGAGGTACTTCGACGCGGCGGCGGCCCGCGCGCTCTCCACCGTGACGCCCGGCCGGTACTTGCCGGTCAGGAAGCCCTTCGCCAGGCCCCAGTACGGCGCGGACGCCAGCCCGTGGTCGGCCACCGCGCGGGACAGCTCGCCCTCGTAGGAGCGGTCGACCAGGTTGTACGCCTGCTGGAGCGCGACGAACTTGGCGAAGCCCTCGCGCTCGGACACCGCGAGCGCGGACGTGAGCCGCTCGGCGGTGTAGTTCGACGCCGCGACGTACCGGACCTTGCCGGCGCGGACCAGGCGGTCGAACGCGGCCAGCGTCTCCTCCTGCGGCGTGCCGAGGTCGTCCTTGTGCGCGTAGTACAGGTCGATGTGGTCCACGCCGAGGCGGCGCAGGGAGTCCTCGGCGGCGCGCTCGATCGTGGCGGCCCCCAGGTTGTCCAGGCCCCGCAGCATGCCGACCTTGGTCGCGACCACGACCGCGTCCCGGTCGCCCCGGCGCCGCAGCCACTTGCCGATGATCGTCTCCGACTCGCCGCCGACGTGCCCCTCGGCCCACGCCGAGTACGCGTCGGCGGTGTCCACGAAGTTGCCGCCGGCCGCCGCGTAGGCGTCCAGCACGGCGAACGAGGTCTCCTCGTCGGCGGTCCAGCCGAACACGTTGCCACCCAGGCACAGGCGCGACACGTCGAGGTCGCTGGTTCCGAGTTTCGTCATGTCGCGAAGCTAAGCCGGGTGGTCCATTCGCGCCGAATCGAGAAGTCAGGACTAAATGGTGGGCCGGCGCGGTTGGCAGTCGTCAGTACCTAGTTCGTGGGGAGACGAAATGACGGTCGAGTTGGGCAGGTACGGCGTGTGGGACCGGGTCGCGCGCTGGGCGGGCCGGGGCGAGGACGCCGCGGAGCTGGAAGAACTCGGCTTCGGCGCGCTCTGGTTGGGCGGATCCCCCGACGTCGGCGTCATGACCGCGGTCTCCGACCTCCTGGACGCCACGGAGAAGATCACCGTGGCCACCGCCGTGGTGAACGTCTGGACGACACCGGCGGGCGAGGTCAACGACGGCTACCGGGCGCTGGCGTGGACCGACCGGTTCCTGGTCGGCATCGGCACCGGGAACGGTGAACTCGCGGGTGAGGTGCATCACAGCCCCTACCAGAAGCTGATCCACTACCTGGACGAGCTGGACGTGCCGCGCGACCGCCTGGCGCTGGCCGCGCTCGGCCCCAGGCTGCTCCGGCTCGCCGCCGCCCGCACGAGCGTCGCCCACCCCTACCTGGTGACGCCCGACTACACGGCACGGGCCCGCGAGGCCATCGGCGTGGGCGTCCTGCTCGCGCCCGAACAGCACGTGGTGCTGGAGGACGACCCGGCACGGGCCCGTGACCTGGGCCGGGAGGCGCTGGCCGAGTACCTGGCGCGCACCGACCACACCCGCAACTGGCTGCGCAACGGGTTCACCGAGGACGACCTGGCGGGCGGCGGCAGCGACCGGCTGGTGGACGCCCTGGTGGCGTGGGGCCCGGTCGAACGGGTCGCGCGGCGCCTGCGCGAGCACCACGAGGCGGGCGCCGACCACGTGGCGGTGCAAGTGGTCGGCGCCGCCGACGCCCAACGAGCGCTGCGCGACCTCGCGGCCGCGCTCGACGACTGGTCGGACTGCTAGTTCTCGGTGACCTCGACGCCGTTCCAGAAGGCGACGTGGCCCTTGATGTTGGCCGCGGCTTCCTTGGGTTCGGGGTAGTACCACGCGGCGTCGGGGTTGTCCTGACCGTTCACGTGCAGCGTGTAGTAGCTCGCCGTGCCCTTCCAGGGGCAGACCGACGTGGTGTCCGACGGCCTGAGGTACTGGGCGTGCACCGACTCCGGGGGGAAGTAGTGGTTCCCCTCCACCATCTCGGTCTTCTCACTCTCGGCGATGATCTCGCCGTTCCACCGTGCGATCGCCATGACACCACTATGCCGTTGATCATCTTTCCTCGCCGGGCGGTGCCCGTAGGATGCTGCCGACACCGCGTTCCGGGCACCCGAGGAGGACCCACCGATGCCCATCGCAACCCCCGAGGTCTACGCCGAGATGCTCGACCGCGCGAAGGCGAACGAGTTCGCCTACCCCGCGATCAACGTCACCTCGTCCGAGACCCTCAACGCGGCCCTGCGTGGATTCGCGGAAGCCGAGAGCGACGGGATCATCCAGGTCTCGACCGGTGGTGCCGAGTTCGCCTCGGGCACCAAGGTCAAGGACATGGTGACCGGCGCGGTTGCGCTGGCGGAGTTCGCGCACGTGGTCGCCGAGAAGTACCCGGTGAACATCGCGCTGCACACCGACCACTGCCCGAAGGACAAGCTCGACGGCTACGTCCGGCCGCTCGTCGCGATCAGCCAGGAGCGGGTGGACCGCGGGCTCAACCCGCTGTTCCAGTCGCACATGTGGGACGGCTCGGCCGTGCCGCTGGACGAGAACCTGAAGATCGCGTCGGAGCTGCTCGACCTCACCGCCAAGGCGAAGATCATCCTCGAGATCGAGGTCGGCGTCGTCGGCGGCGAGGAGGACGGCGTCGCGCACGAGATCAACGAGAAGCTGTACACCTCCCCCGAGGACTACCTGAAGACGGTGGAAGCCCTCGGCGCCGGTGAGAAGGGCCGCTACCTGGTCGCGGCGACGTTCGGCAACGTGCACGGCGTCTACAAGCCGGGCAACGTGAAGCTGCGCCCGGAGATCCTCAAGCAGGGTCAGGACGTGGTGGCCGAGAAGCTGGGCCTGCCGGCCGGCTCCAAGCCGTTCGACCTGGTCTTCCACGGCGGCTCCGGCTCGCTGCTGGAGGAGATCCACGAGGCCGTGTCGTACGGCGTGATCAAGATGAACATCGACACGGACACGCAGTACGCGTTCACCCGGCCGATCGTGGGTCACATGTTCGGCAACTACGACGGCGTGCTGAAGGTGGACGGCGAGGTCGGCAACAAGAAGGCCTACGACCCGCGGTCCTACCTCAAGGCCGCCGAGCAGGGCATGGCCGCCCGCATCGCCCAGGCGTGCGAGCACCTGAAGTCGTCCGGCCGCATGATCGCCGGCTGACCGCGTCACCGCACGTCGAACGGCCCTCCCCGGTGCACGGGGAGGGCCGTTTCGCGTCCGGGCCTACTTGCCGTACATGCGGCAGACGGCCGCGGTGAAGAGCTCGTGCTCGATCTCGTTGTTCTCCGGGGCGAAGCGCTGCATCCGGGTGGTGAGGACGGTGACGTTCCGCGAGCCGGTGCGGTCGGTGAAGCTGTAGCTGGAGTAGCCCGGCAGGCCACCGGTGTGGCCCCAGACCGTGCCGCAGCGGGTGCTTGCCTCCATCACGCCCAGGCCGTAGCGGACGGGCCCCGAGCCCTGCGGGACGGTGCCGAGCATGGCGCTGAGCTGGTCGCGCGGCAGCAGCCGGCCGGAGAGCAGGGCGGACTGGAAGCGCTGCCAGTCGCGAGCCGTGGAGGTCATGCCACCCGCCGCCCACGCCGAGCTGATGTCGATCCCGGTGACGTTCACGCGGCCGTGGTGCTCCGGACCGGCGAACCCGAGGCCGGGTGGGGCGCCGGGTGGCAGGTGCGGCGCCAGGTGCTCGGCGTCCGGCTCGTACCCGTGGGCGTGGCGGCCGGGGAACGTGGCGTCGGTCGGCAGGCGGGTGTCGGTGAGCCGCAGCGGCCCCGTGACCCGCCGCTGGACCAGCTCGCCGTAGGTTCGGCCGGTCGCGCTCTCCAGGACCATGCCGACGAGCGTGTAGTTGGTGTTGCTGTAGTCCCAGCGCTCGCCCGGCGCGAACAGTGGCGGGTGGTCGGTGGCGACGGCGACCAGCTCGGCGGGCGGCCAGTGCCGCGGCTGCTGCCCGGTGACGAGCCCGAACAGGCGCGGGTCGTCCAGGAAGTCGTACAGGCCGCTGGTCTGTACGAGCAGCATCTCCAGCGTGATGGCCCGGCCGTTCGGGACGACCCCCGGCAGCCACTTCTCCACCGGGTCCTCCAGCGCGAGGACGCCCTCGGCGACGAGCTGGAGGGCGATCGTCGCGGTCACCGTCTTGGTGTTCGAGGCGACCCGGAACTGGTCGGTGGGCCGCAGGCGGTGGTCGCGGACCGTCCAGCGCGCCTGGCGGGCCAGTTCGGTGACCCGGCGGCCGTCGTCCACCCGCACGATGACGCCCGGCGCGCCCGCCGCGATGAGCTCGTCGGCGAGGCCGGTGAGCTCATCGGTGGCGGACGCGGTGGCGGCTCCAGCTGCCACCAACGTGGCGGCGACGACGGCTGCCGTCGTGGTGCGTAGCAGTGTCCCCATGGACTCCCCCTCGGATCGGGACTTGCCCGATCAATGGTCGAGGGGAACGCGGTCGAGCGGAGTCAGGCTGTCACTAGCCTTTCCCGGGGGGTTCTCCCCACCTTGACCCTGTCCGCGGCCAACCAGAGGGCGGTCAGCACGGCGAACGTCGCCGCCGCGGACGGGTAGAGGATCGGCGGTGCGGCGTCCAGCGCCTGCTGCGCCCAGATTCCGCCGTAGCCCAGGCCCGTGACGGCGGCCGAGCCGAGGACGGCGGCCAGCGGCGCGGGCAGCCTGCCGAGGTGTGCGGCGTCCACGGCCAGGCCGATGAGCAGCAGGAACACCGGCACGGTGGACAGCGGGAAGTCGGCGACGCCGAGCAGCGGCCAGATCAGCAGCCGGTAGGCGACGTAACCGCCCGCCACGGCGGTCGCGGCCCACGCGGTGCCGATCGTGCGCCGGGCGATGACCAGCACGAGCGCCGCCGCGACCAGGCCCCACACCGGGTAGACCCAGTCGGCGATGGGCAGCGAGAACTGCACGATCGACTCGCGGTCGACCGGGCGGCCGATCTGGTCGGCGGCGAACTGCAGCAGGCTCGGTTCGGCGTACGGGTCGCCGCGATCCCAGGAGGCGATCTCCAGCACCCCGTACTCCTGGTGCTGGTTGGGGAACCACATGTTCTCCAGGAAGAAGAACCACAGCCCGGCCAGCCCGAACCGCCGCCACCGGCCACCGGCGGGGTAGAGCTTGAGCCAGCCCCGGATCGCGCCCGCCAGCATGATCGCGGTGCCCAGGTAGAGCAGGGCGTGCGACCCGCTCCACGACGTGATGTCCAGGCCGTTGATCCGGTGGTTGATCAGGTCGATGGGCAGGGCGACCAGGAAGACGCCGGTGCCCCACTGCATCAGCCGCAGCGCGGTCTTGTCCGCGCCGTAGCCGGTGTAGGTGTGGAACAGCGTCAACCCGACCACGATCACCGTGCCCAGGGTGTTGATCAGGTGCGGTGGCGCCAGTTCGTCGCGCAGCCACTTGAAGTGCCAGGCCACGTCCCACGAGGAGCCGATCAGCTTGAGCAGCAGACCGACCAGCCAGAGCTTGTAGAGCCCGGCGACGAGCACCGGGGGCGTCTCGCGCCCCGGCTCGCCGCGCTCCCAGTACTGGTCGCGGAAGCGCGCGACGCGGTTGGTTACCCCCATGTTCACCCGCCCATGATGCGTCCCGGTGGGGGTGGCTGGAAGGGCGCCCCGCCCTGGTATTTCCCGGACTTTCCCCTAGGGGGTCGCCTGACCAGCGTTTTCCGGGCTCTACTCATGCTAACAGGTGATCGGCGTTGCTCCGAATGGCCCCAACGGGAAAGGTGCGCCCCTGAGATTTCACTGAGAACGAGGAGCGCTTTCATGGGAAAGAAGGTCGTGGCCGGCGTCATCGTGACCGCGCTGGTGCTGGCACTGGTCGCTGCGGTGGCCCGGGTCTTCCTAAGCTGACGTCATGGAGAACCTGCTCGGTGGTCCCGAACCCACGTTGCTGCCCGACCGCCCGGAGGCGCAGGCCGCCGCCGAGGCGGGCACCGACCCGGCCAAGATCGTCCGCGCCTACCCCGACTTCAGCGAGGCGTGGGCGCTGCTCGCCGAGCGTGCGTTGCAGACCGGCGACCCGGTCGCCGGCTACGCGTTCGCCCGCACCGGCTACCACCGGGGCCTCGACCAGCTGCGCCGTTCGGGGTGGAAGGGCCACGGCCCGGTGCCCTGGTCGCACCGCGGCAACCAGGGCTTCCTGCGCGCGTTGGCGGCTCTGGCGCGGGCCGCCGACGAGATCGGGGAGACCGAGGAGTACGAGCGCTGCAAGAAGTTCCTCGCCGACAGCGACCCGGCGGCGCCCGCCGCACTCGGCTTGAGCTGAGCGCGTGGGAGCCGCGCGGGACGAGGTGGCGCGCAGGCTGAAGCGGTGGCAGAGCACGGCCTTGCCGATCGGCCAGGCCGCGCTCGCCGCCGGGCTGTCCTGGCTGGTCGCCACCGAGGTGGTCGGCCACGCGCACCCGTTCTTCGCACCGATCGCCGCCGTCGTCTGCCTCGGCGTGTCGCTGGGGCAGCGGCTGCGGCGCGTGGTGGAGCTGGTCGTCGGCGTGTCCGTGGGCGTGGGCGTCGGTGACGTGCTGATCTCGCTGATCGGCTCCGGACCGTGGCAGATCGCGCTGGTGGTGGCGTTGGCCATGTCCACGGCCGTGCTGCTGGACGGTGGCGCGGTGATCGCGCTGCAGTCCGGGTCGTCGGCGGTGCTGGTGGCCACCCTGCTGCCGCCCAGCGCCGGTGGCGGGCTGGACCGGATGGTGGACGCGCTGGTCGGCGGGCTGGTGGGGCTGGCGGTGACGGCGTTGCTGCCGGCGAACCCGCTGACCGTGGCGCACCGGCAGGCGAAGGTCGTGCTCGGCGAGCTGACCGAGGCGTTGCGCGGGGTGGCGACGGCGGTGTCCGAGCGGGACGCCGTGCAGGCCGCCGGGGTCTTGGCGCGGTTGCGCGGCAGCCAGGAGGCGCTGGACGAGTTCGCGTCGGCGTTGAAGACCGGCGGCGAGATCGCGACCATCGCGCCGATCCGCTGGCGCAGGCGGCACGAGCTGGGCCGGTACGAGACGGCCGCCACGCCGGTGGACTACGCGCTGCGCAACAGCAGGGTGCTGGCGCGGCGGGCGCTGGCGGCGTTGCGGGACGGCGAGCGGATGCCCGACGTGCTGCCGGACGTGCTGCGGCGGTACGCCGACGCGGTGGACGTGCTGCGGGCCGAGTTGGAGCGCGGCGACGAGCCGAAGAAGGCGCGTGCGGCGATCCGGGACGCGGCGGCCTGTGCCACGGCCCAGCACCTGGGCGGTGAGGGGTTCTCCACGAAGGTGGTGCTGGCGCAGGTGCGTTCGGTGGCCGTGGACCTGTTGCAGGCCACCGGGCTCAAGCGGGCGGAAGCGGTGGAGGCGTTGCCGCCCCTCACGCGGAAGGGCGGCAACGACGTTCAACCCTGAGGGCGGTTCAGCACGCCGAGCAGCACGGCGTGCACCGCCTCGTGGTCCTTTTCGTCGGCCAGGCGGCATGACGCGCCGGTGATGGCGTACCACTCCTCCGCACCCTCGTAGCGCACCAGCGCGCGCAGCTCGCCGTTGTCCAGCGTGGTGCGCAGCTCCAGGGCACCGGTCACCACGCCGACTTCGTCGGTCATGACGCCACCGGGTCCGGCCACGAATGCGGAGGACAGTTCAGCCATCGGTCGTCAGCACCTCCCGAGCATGCTCTGCAGAGCAGACTTCTCCGCCGAGTTCACGCTCAAACCCCACTTGTACTTCGTGCGCGTCCACATCTTCGCGTAGGTGCACCAGTACGAGGTCAGCGGCGGCTTCCACAGCGCCGGGTCCTGGTCGCCCTTGGCCTGGTTGACGTTGTCGGTGACGGCGATGAGCTGCGGGCCGCTCAGGTCGTTGGCGAACGACTGCCGCCGCGACGTGGTCCACGACGACGCGCCGGAGCGCCACGCCTCGGCCAGCGGCACGATGTGGTCGATGTCCACGTCGGACGCCGCGCTCCAGGTCGCCCCGTCGTACGGGCTGTACCAGCGGCCGGACTTGGCCGCGCAGCTGGAGTCGGTGACGACGCTCGTGCCGTCGCGCTTGAGCACGGTCTCGCGGGTGTTGCAGGCGCCCGAGATGGTGATCCAGTGCGGGAACAGGTCCCGCGAGTAACCGCTGGTCGAGCCTTCGGTGGCCACCCTGAGCGCGGCCAGCTCCGCCTGGGCGGTGCTGGTGCTCGGGATGTTCGGCGGCGTCGCCTGGGCGGGGGTGACCAGGCCGACTGCCAGCACACCAGCCAGGAGCAGGGAAAAAGCCGGAAGTCGCAGGGATGCGGTGAATCGCGCGGCTTTGTTGACCGTTGACATAATTCCGACCTTCCTAGTTGGAAGCTGTCGGAATTACCTTGGGTCAATTCTCCTTCCGCTACAACGCTTTCGAGTGACGCCTGAATGGCCGGCGAGAAAACTCCTCAGTCACTACAACCCGCGGACCAGGCGCAAGTCCTCCGTGTGGCGGTACCAGGTCCACTTGCTCATCGGCCGCGGGTGCGCGATGCCGTCGAAGTTGACCTGCACCGGCAGGCAGCCGAGCTGGAACGCGCGCGCCGGCGTGCTGGTCACCTTCCGCCCGAACAGGCGCTTGTGGATGACGTGCACGACCAGGCCCAGACCGCGCTCCGGGTCCGGGGTGACCTCCAGCCGGGAGGCCTGACCCCGGAGCACCACGGTGTCGTCCCCGTAGCCGACTCCGCGCACCGGTCCGAGCGAGCCGAGGCCGACGAGCACGCCGCCGACGTCGTCGCGCACGAGCGGCACCCGATCGGGATCACCCGACAGGGCCAGGTCGAGCGCCCGACCGGGATCGGTCGGCAGGTCCCACAGCCTGGCCACTTCGGAACGCGGGTCCGCCGGCACGTACCCGATCGGCACGTCGGCGAGCCGCTCGGTGCGCAGCAGCCGCAGCACGACCGCGTTGAGGTCGGCGTCCGTGCCGTGCACGACGAGACGTTTGTCACCCGAATCGGCGAGAACCGCGTCCACCTCGGCCTTTCCGGGCCGTTCCGCCACTCGGCGTACCTCGAAACGGTCACCGTCCGTGATCATTGGCGACTGCGAGTTTCCGCAGGCCAGCACGATTCCGCGCACCTTCATCTCCTGGTCTACCCTCAACAGCCGTCCACTGACGGCCAGGCCGTCGCAGGCATTCGGCTCTTACCCGTCCAACCGCTTGGAGTTTCACATGCCGGCCGTCGTGCTGATCGGTGCCCAGTGGGGCGATGAGGGCAAGGGCAAGGCAACCGACCTGCTCGGTGACCGCGTGCAGTGGGTGGTCCGGTACCAGGGCGGCAACAACGCCGGGCACACCGTGGTGCTGCCCGACGGCCAGAAGTTCGCCCTGCACCTGATCCCCTCCGGCATCCTCACCCCTGGCGTGACCAGCGTCATCGGCAACGGCGTCGTGGTCGACCCCGGCGTGCTGCTCGAAGAGCTGGCCGGCCTGGACGACCAGGGCGTCGACACCAGCAAGCTGCTCATCTCCGCGGACGCGCACTTGATCATGCCCTACCACGTGGCGATCGATAAGGTCACCGAGCGGTACCTGGGCAAGGCCAAGATCGGCACCACCGGCCGCGGCATCGGCCCGTGCTACCAGGACAAGATCGCCCGCGTCGGCGTGCGCGCCCAGGACCTGCTGGACGAGAAGATCCTGCGGCAGAAGGTGGAAGCCGCCCTGGACTTCAAGAACCAGGTGCTGGTCAAGGTCTACAACCGCAAGGCGCTCGACCCCGAGCAGGTGGTGGACAGCGTGCTGGCGCACGGCACGAAGTTCACCTCGCGGATCGCCGACACCCGTCTGCTGCTCAACCAGGCGCTGGAGCGCGGCGAGACCGTGCTGCTGGAGGGCTCGCAGGGCACCCTGCTCGACGTCGACCACGGCACCTACCCGTTCGTGACCTCGTCCAACCCGACCTCGGGCGGCGCCAGCGCCGGTTCGGGCATCGGGCCGACGAAGATCACCACGGTCATCGGCATCCTGAAGGCGTACACGACGCGGGTGGGCTCCGGGCCGTTCCCGACCGAGCTGCACGACGAGATGGGCGAGCACCTGCGCAAGACCGGCGGCGAGTTCGGCGTGACCACCGGGCGTTCCCGGCGCACCGGCTGGTTCGACGCGGTGATCGCCCGGTACGCGGCGCGGGTCAACGGCATCACCGACTACTTCCTGACCAAGCTGGACGTGCTGTCCGGCCTGGAGAAGGTGCCGGTTTGCGTCGGTTACACGATCGACGGCGAGCGGGTCGACGAGATGCCGATGACGCAGACCGACGTGCACCACGCCGTGCCGGTGTACGAGGAGCTGCCGGGCTGGTTCGAGGACATCAGCCACTGCCGCTCGTACGAGGAGCTGCCCGCGAACGCCCGCGCGTACGTCGAGCACCTGGAGGACATCTCCGGCGCCCGCATGTCCGCGATCGGCGTCGGCCCGGGCCGCGACCAGACCATCGTGCGGCACGAGATCATCTGAACGGCGAAAGGGCCGGCCGGGTGGTGACCCGGCCGGCCCTCGGTGTCGGTGCGGCTCAGCCGTTGCGGGCTTCCACGGCGGTGTCGGGGTTGTCGGCGAACACGCCGTCCAGGCCCGTCGCGTAGAACTTCGCGTACTCGCCGAACGCGTCGCCGTACGCGGCCGGGTCGGTGGACTTGCGGAAGTCCGCCGGCAGGAACGTGTTCTCGTTGCGGAACGTCCAGGCGTGCACGATCAGGCCGCGCGCGTGCGCGTCACGCACCAGGGTGGTCGGCTCGCGCAGGAAACCCGCCGCGTCCCGCGGGATGATCAGGTCCTTCGCCGTACCGACACCGGCGGCGTAGGTCCGGATCTCGCGCAGCCCTTCCGGCGTCACCAGGTCGCTGTAGGTGCGCTTGTCCCCGGCCTTGACGAAGTCGTACGGCGAACCGGACGAGTTGACCAGCTGCACCAGCGGCACCCGCAGCTTCGACTTGAGCTGCTTGAGGTTGGCCACCTCGAACGACTGCACGTACACCTTCGCGCCGGGCCGGTTCAGGCCCGCCCTGGTCAGCACGTCGACCAGGCGCGGCTCCAGCGGCAGGCCGATGTCCTGGAAGTAGCTCGGGTGCTTGGTCTCCGGGTAGATCCCGATGTCGCGGCGCAGCTCACGGCTCAGCCGGCGGGACAGGGCGATGACCTCCTCCAGCGTCGGCACCTCGAACCGGCCGTCGTAGAGGGTGTTGCGCGGCCGGACCTCGGGGATGCGCTCCTTGGCGCGCAGCGTCTTCAGCTCGGCCAGCGTGAAGTCCTCGGTGAACCAGCCGGTGATCGACGTGCCGTCGATGACCTTGGTGGTCTTGCGCCCGGCGAACTCCGGCTTCGTCGCGACGTCCGTGGTGCCGCCGATCTCGTTCTCGTGCCGGGCGACCAGCTTGCCGTCCTTGGTGATCACCAGGTCCGGCTCGATGTAGTCGGCGCCCATCCGCGCGGCCAGCTCGTACGCGGCCAGCGTGTGCTCGGGCCGGTAGCCCGACGCGCCGCGGTGGCCGATCACCAGCGGGCCCTTGCCCGACGACGCCGCCTCCGCGTCACCGCTCGCCGACGCCGAGGGCAGCACCACCGCCCCCGCCACCGCGAGCGCCGCGAGCGCCGCCCCCACGATCTTCGTCCGCACCATCGCCGACCTCCTCAGCAGGACTCCTGACGCGCGGCAGCCTCGTCGCGCACCGCGACGTCCCGGACACGCTAAGGCGAAGCGCAGGCCACGTCACGGTGAACGCGTAGTGGGAGGTTCGGTGTTCGTCACTCCCTGGATATGGCCGCTTCCTCCAGGTCGAGTTCGCGCAGCACCCGGACCAACACCTCGTCGTCGATCTGCCCGTCGTCACGCGCCTGGACGAACACCTGCCGCTCGGCCTCCAGCATCGTCCGCCGCAACCGCCGGTACGCCGCCGCCGGGCTCTCGTCCTCCTGCCTGCCCAGCCGCTCCCACGCCGCGTTGCCCCGGTGCTCGGCCAGGAGCCGCAGCCGGTCCACGATGTGCTCCAGCGCGTCGTGGTCGTCGCCGATCACCTCGTCCAGCCTGCGCACGGCGGCCTGCGCGGCGGCGTGCTGCACCTGCGCCTCGGCCAGCGCGTCGGTCCGCTCCTCGTCACCGCGGAACGCCAGCTTGCGGATCACGTACGGCAGCGTCAGGCCCTGGATCAGCAACGTACCGACGGTGACCACGAACGCGCAGAACACAATCACCTCGCGGCCGGGCAGGTCCAGCGGCAACGCGCTCGCCGCGGCCAGCGACACCACGCCCCGCATCCCGGCCCACGACAGCACGGTCACGCCGCGCCACCCCGGCGCGTCCTCGCGCTCCCGGATCCGCTTCGACAGCAGCCGGGGCAGGTACGCCGCCGGGTACATCCACACGAACCGCACCAGGATCGTCGCCGCCAGCACGGCCGCCGCACCCCACACCAGCGCCGAGGTGATGTCCACCTCGCGAACAACGCTGTTGAGCTGCAAGCCGATCAGCGCGAACACGAACGACTCCAGCATCGTGTCCACCGACCGCCACACCGCGGTGTCCTGCAAGCGCGTGTAGTACGAGCTGCGCGGCGCGTGGTGCCCGATGTAGAGGCCGGCGATGACGACCGCGAGCACACCGGAGGCGTGCAGCTCCTCGGCGAAGATGTACGCCCCGAACGGCACCAGCATGCCGAGCGCGCTCTCCAGCACACCGTCGTCGAGCCGGTCGCGGACCCAGCGCACGGCCCAGCCGATCACCAGCCCGACGAGCACCCCGCCGACCGCGCTGACCAGGAACGTGCGGGTGCCGTCGACCCAGGTGGCGGCGACACCGGCGGCCGCCGCGACGGCCACCTTGTAGGCCGTCAGCGCGGTCGCGTCGTTGATCAGGCTCTCGCCGGTGAGCAGCGTCATCGTCCGCCGCGGCAGGTTGAGCCGCCGTCCGATCGCGACTGCGGCGACCGCGTCCGGCGGCGCCACGACCGCGCCCAGCACCAGCGCGGCGGGCAGCGACAGCTCCGGCAGCACGAGGTGCGCCACCCAGCCGACGCTGACCGTGGTCGCCAGCACCAGGCCGACCGCGAGCAGGCCGATCGGCCTCAGGTTCGCCCGGATGTTGTGGTACGAGCTGTCCAGCGCGGCCGAGTACAGCAGCGGCGCCAGCACCAGGACCAGGATCAGTTCCGGGTCCAGGGCGAACTCCGGCAAGCCGGGGATGAACGACACCGCGAGCCCGACGCCGACGAGCACCAGCGGCGGCGACCAGTTGAGGCGTTTGGCCGCGGCCGTGACGAGCAACGCGCCGACGAGCACCAGGAGCAGTTCCGGTCCGTGCATGCCGCAATCTTGCGTGATGATGACCGGTATGACCTGTCCTCACGTCTCAGACCTGCCGGAGTCGGTCGCGCCGGACAACCCCGACGGCTGCGCCGACTGCCTCGCCGCGGGCGAGCACAACTGGGCACACCTGCGGATCTGCCTGTCCTGCGGGCACGTGGCGTGCTGCGACTCCAGCCCGCGCCGGCACGCGACCGCTCACTTCCACGCCTCGGAACACCCCGTGATGCGCTCGTTCGAGCCGGGCGAGGACTGGCGCTGGTGCTACCCGGACTCCCGGATCGTGTGAACCCGGTGATCTTCGCGCGGCCGTCTTTACAGTCCCTTTAGACGGTGGGCCTATGGCTGTGACCCAAGGCACAAGTAGCTTCGTGAGCGCTCGATCCAGCGCGACACGAAGGGGTGCGCGTGCCGACCAAGCCGCAGGTCGAAGTCGATGAACTGCTCGCCGAGTACGACGAGGAGCGCCCGTCGCGCGCCTTGTCCCGGCGCTGGGAGCTGGGCGTGTGGGTGGCGGGCCTCGCCATCTCGCTGCTCGTGCTCAAACAGGTGTTCTGGCCGTTCAGCCAGGGCAGCCAGTACTACCTGGTGATCTTCCTGGCGGTCACGCTGCCGCTGGTCTTCCTCTGCTACCGGCCGCGCGGCAGGCGCGGTGAGGCCGACGACCCCGGTGTCGTGGACTGGCTCGCGGCGGCGTGCGCGTTCGTGGTGGGCGCGTACCCGCTGTTCGGCGGGTTCGACGCGTTCCTCGACCGCCAGGGCCAGTTGACCACGCTCGACGTCATCGCCGGGTCCCTGCTGCTGGTGCTGATCCTGGAGGCGTGCCGGCGGACCACCGGCTGGGTGCTGCCGATCGTCTGCGTCGGGTTCGTCGTTTTCGCCTACTACGGCGGGTTCCTGCCGCCGTCCTGGGCGATCTCGCACGCGGGCGTGGATTTCTCCCAGATCATCAACGGCTTCTACAACGACGCGACCGGGTTCTACGGGACACCGCTGGACGTCGCCGCGACCTACATCGTGCTGTTCACGATCTACGGCTCGGTGCTGAACGCCTCCGGCGCCGGGACGTTCTTCGTGGACATCAGCTTCTCCGCGTTCCGCAAGTCCCGCACCGCGCCGGGCCGCACCGCCGCGACCGCCGGTTTCCTGCTCGGCACGGTGTCCGGATCGGGCACCGCGACCACCGTGTCGCTGGGCGCGGTGACGTGGCCGATGCTGAAGAAAGCGGGCTACCCCAAGGAGAACGCGGGCGGGCTGCTCGCCGCGTCCGGTATCGGCGCGATCCTGTCCCCGCCGACGCTCGGCGCGGCGGCGTTCATCATCGCCGAGTTCCTGGAGACGTCCTACCTGCAGGTGTTGATCTGGGCGATCCTGCCGACCCTGCTGTACTACCTGGGCATCGCGCTGGCCGTGGAGATCGACGCGCGCAAGTTCGGCGCGAAGCCGGTGGAGATCGACTCGCCGAGCCCGTGGGCGCTGCTCAAGCGCGGCGGGTACCACTTCCTGTCGCTCGCGGTGATCGTGGTGTTCCTGGCGCTGGACATCCCGGTGTTCTCCGCCGTCGTCTACGCCACCGGTGTCGCCGCGCTGTTCGCGCTGATCGCCCAGCGCGGTGACGTGCGGGCGTGGCTGCGGGCGATGGCGGACTCGCTGTCGCAGGGCGTGCGGTCGGCGTTGCCGGTGATCGCGGTGTGCGCGGCGGCGGGCGTGATCACGTCCACCATCACCAAGACCGGCCTCGGCCAGGTGCTGGCGTCGGCGCTGGTGGACCTGGCCGCCGCGATCTCGTCCAACCCGACCGTGGTGCTGTTCGTGACCGTGGTGCTGGCGGCGTTCGCGGTGAGCCTGCTCGGCCTGGCCGTGCCGGTGACGGCGTCGTTCATCATCTCGTGGGTCGTCATCGGGCCCGCGCTGATGGAGCTGGGCGTGGCCCCCGAGGAAGCGGCCATGTTCATCTTCTACTACGCGGTGCTGTCCGAGGTGACGCCGCCGACCGCGCTCGCCGCCGTGGCCGCCGCCGCCATCACCGGCGGTGACGTGATGAAGACGATGTGGCGGACGTGGAAGTACACGCTGCCCGCGTTCCTCGTGCCGCTGGCGTTCGTGCTGACCGACAACGGCGCCGGACTGCTGCTGCGCACGTCGTTCCTCGACGGCGTGTGGGTGTTCGCGGTGTCCGCGCTGGGCGTGGCGGCACTGGCCGTGCTCACCGGCGGCTGGCTGTTCGGTCGTGCCCGGTGGCCGGAGCGCGTGCTGTGCGCGCCCGCCGCCGTGGCCCTGCTCTACCTGCAACCCGTCACCATCGCCGTCGGCGTGGGCTTCCTGCTGGTCGCGGTGGCGGTGCACGTCGTCCTACGGAGGAAGGAACAGCATGCGCAGCTGGACGCTTAGGATCGCCGTCGGTGTGCTCTCGGTCGGCCTGGTCGCCGCCGGGTGCGGCGGGAAGCAGACACCCGCCGCATCGAACGGCGAGCCGGGTGGAGCCGCCTGCGAGGCGGCGGACGGGCGGATCACCATCGCGACCGGCAACTCCGGCGGCGTGTACTACGTCGTCGGCGGTGGGCTGGCCAAGCTGATCAGCGACAACACCAAGCTCAAGGCCACCGCCGCGGAGACCGGCGCGTCGGTGCAGAACATCCAGCAGCTCGTCGCGGGCGACTACGACGTGGCGTTCTCGCTGGCCGACACGGCGGCGGACGCGGTCGCGGGCAAGGGCGCGTTCGACGGCAAGCCGCAGCAGGTCCAGGCGCTGACCAGGCTGTACCCGAACTACACGCAGGTGCTGGTGCGGACCGATTCCG
Organism: Saccharothrix sp. CB00851; assembly: GCF_001905065.1. Lineage (NCBI taxonomy): Bacteria > Bacillati > Actinomycetota > Actinomycetes > Pseudonocardiales > Pseudonocardiaceae > Saccharothrix > Saccharothrix sp. CB00851. The sequence continues at coordinate 692,868 of NZ_LWLC01000001.1, read as the reverse complement.
GGATCAACTCGGTCGCCGACATGCGCGGCAAGCGGATCTCCACCGGCTCGCCCAAGTCGGGCACCGAGGTGATCGCCCAGCGGCTGCTGACGGCGGCCGGACTCAACCCGGAGACCGACGTGCAGGCGCAGCGGCTCGACCTGGCCAAGACCGCGGACGGGATGAAGGACGGCAGCATCGACGGCCTCGTCTGGTCCGGCGGCCTGCCCACCGCGCAGATCACCGACATCACCACGTCGTTGAAGGACCAGGTCAAGTTCATCGACATCACGCCGCAGCTGGACGCGTTGAAGAAGATCAACGAGGTGTACGACCGGGGCGTCATCCCGGCCGCGACCTACGGCCAGCCGGCCGACGTGCCGACGGTGGCGGTGCCGAACGTGCTGCTCGTGCGCAATGACTTCCCGGACGGCAACGCGTGCGCCGTGACCAAGCTCATCTTCGAGAAGAAGTCGGACCTGGAGGCCGTGCACCCGGCGGCCAAGGACATCGTGAAGGAGAAGGCCGGCATGACCGACCCGGTGCCGCTGCACCCCGGCTCGTTGGACGCACTGGGCGGCTGATCGGCGCAGTCATCTAGGCTGCCCAACCGTGCGTGTCCTGGTCATCGGGTCTGGCGCCCGTGAACATGCCCTAGTCCTCGCCTTGTCGCGGGACCCTTCGGTGATCGCGTTGGCCTGCGCTCCGGGCAACGCCGGCATCGCCGGTGTCGCGGAGACCTACGGGGTCGACGTCACCGACGGCGGTGCCGTCGCGGCGCTGGCCAAGGAGTGGAACGCCGACCTGGTCGTGGTCGGGCCGGAGCAGCCCCTGGTGGCGGGTGCGGCGGACGCCGTGCGCGCGATCGGGATCCCCTGCTTCGGCCCGTCGGCCGCGGCGGCCCGGATCGAGGGCTCCAAGGCGTTCGCGAAGGACGTCATGGCCGCCGCCGGCGTGCCGACCGCCGTGTCCGAGATCGTGGACAACCCGGCCCGGCTCGACTCCGCGCTGACCCGCTTCGGCCCGACGTGGGTGGTGAAGGACGACGGCCTGGCCGCCGGCAAGGGCGTGGTCGTCACCACCGACCGCGCCGTGGCCCGCGCCCACGCCATGACGTTGCTCGACCACGGCCACCCGGTGCTGCTGGAGTCGTTCCTCGACGGACCCGAGGTGTCGCTGTTCTGCCTGGTCGACGGCGCCACCGTGGTGCCGCTGCTGCCCGCGCAGGACTTCAAGCGCGTCGGCGACGGCGACTCCGGCCCCAACACCGGCGGCATGGGCGCGTACTCGCCGCTGCCCTGGGCCCCGCCCGACCTGGTGAACACGATCGTGTCCACCTGCGTCCAGCCGGTCGTGGACGAACTGGCCCGCCGCGACACCCCGTTCACCGGCCTGCTGTACGCGGGCCTGGCCCTGACCTCCACCGGTCCGCAGGTCATCGAGTTCAACTGCCGGTTCGGCGACCCGGAGACCCAAGCCGTCCTGGCGCTGCTCCGCACCCCGCTGGCCGCCCTCTTCCACGCCGCCGCCACCGGCACCCTGGCGTCCGCACCGGCCCTGGACTGGTCCGACGGCTACGCCGTGACCGTCGTGCTCGCCGCCGAGGGCTACCCCGGCCGGCCGCGCACGGGTGACGTGATCAGCGGCGCCGAAGCCGACGGCGTGCTGCACGCGGGTACCCGCCGGCGCGAGGACGGCGCCGTCGTCTCGACCGGCGGCCGGGTCCTGTCGGTGGTCGGCACGGGCAGCACCCTGACCGACGCCCGAACCGACGCCTACCGCCGCCTGGCGTCCGTCCACCTGACCGGCTCGCACCACCGCACGGACATCGCGCTGCGTGCGGCGAACGGCGAGATCACCGTCCCCTGATCCCCTGGTCGCGGACCACTCGATCGACCACTGCCAACCCGCGGGAACCGGGTCGGACCCTTCTTCGTCCAACCTCAGACCCGGTTCACGCGGTCGTTGGTAGCCTCGAACCGGGTTCAATCCGTTACCGACCGTACGGGGGTAGGACGTCGTGGAACAGGAGACCGGCCTACTGGGAGCCGTCGCCGCCGCGGGGGGAGCCGTCGGCAAGGCGGTCGGCGAGATGTTCATGGCCGAGAAGCGGCTGAACGAGACCATGGCCGCCGGTCCGGTGTCGGGCCAGAAGTTCGAGGTGACGGAGGAAACCGTCCTCCAGGCCGGCAAGATCATCCACGACCAGGCGTCCGCGCTTCAACTCGCGCTGAACAGGGCGGTCGCCAACCTGAGCGTGCAGTTGAACGACGCTGACGAGGTGAACAGCGACATCGCCGCCGCGTGGAACTCGCGCCTGGTCGACGGGCCCGACTCGTACTCGGGGCGGGTCGAGCAGTACATCCTCAGCCTCAAGGGGTTGGTCGAGCAGTTGCGCGGCACGGCTCGCCAGTACCAATTCACCGAAGAAGAAGTGACCGCCGCTCTGGGGGCATCTGGTGCGTCTGATTAGTGCGGCGGTTCTCTGCGGCGTCGTGGTCGCCGGGTGCTCGCCCGGTGAAACGGGGGATCCCAGGCCTGCGACGACGGACGCTCCCGCGACGAGCGATTCGGCTGAACCGACGGCGTCCAAGCCGCCGCGGCCGAAGGAGGTCAAGCTCGACGGGGTCGACCCCTGTGCGACGCTCACGACCGCGCAGCGGGTCGAGCTCAAGATCGACGAAGCGGTGAACGACCCGCTCGATGTGCTCAACAACGACAACCCGGCGCCGACGTGCGCTTACATGTCGAATGGGCGGTCGGTGTTCAGCTACAACGTCTCCCTCGTTTCCGGTGAGGGGATCGAATACTGGGAGGGCGGCAGCAACCTCGACGTCGACGCCAAGACCGTCGCCGGGTTCGCCGCCTACCAGTACAAGCTGAGCGGGACTTCCGAGGCCTACTGCTCTTACGCCGTCGACGTGGCGGAGAAGCAGCAACTGATCGTCCAGTTCTTCCCGATCGGTGACGGCTTCACCCAGGACCAGATGTGCCAGAACGCCGCCAAGGGCGCTGAGTTGGCGCTCGCGACCTTGCAAACGCTGAAGTGAGGGGGAGTTGTGACCGGCTTCAGGGAGATCAAGGATTTCCGCTTCCAGGGCTATGACAACTCGGCGCTGGCCACGTTGGTGCAGCGGTTCTCGACCGGTGACGCCGCGCAGAAGTTCAGCGATGCGTCGCACGCGCTGCGCCAGCTCGCGAAGACGCTGAACGAGACCGACGAGACACTGCGTGGAGAGCTGCGGAAGCTCGGCATCGAGTGGCAGGGCGCGGCCGGTGACAACGCGGGTAAGGCGGTGACCGTGTCGGCCGACGTGGCGACGACGGGTACCGAGGCCGCCCAGCAGAACTCCAAGGCGACCGCTGTTCAAGGGGCCAACTACAGCCAGACCCGGAACGGGATGCCCGAGCCGCAGCAGTTGCGCGGTGATACGGAGACCAGTTTCGTCGATGACGTTGGTGGGTTCTTCGGGTACGAGACGGATCACGCCAAAGAGGTCAAGCAGACGCAGGCGGCGCGCGAGCAGGCTATTCGGGGGCTTGACCAGTACACCGAGGCCAGTCGGGACGCGTTGAACCAGTACCAGGGCATGAACAAGCCGCCGCAGTTCGAGGTGACGACGGCGTCCAGCGTCAGCACGCCGGTCGCGGCGGTGGGGCAGCCCAGCGGGGTGGTGCCCGGGATTCCCGGTGGCGTGCCAGGCGGTGTGCCCGGTGGGGTGCCGGGCGGCGTTCCCGGTGGCACGGTCGGTGTGCCGCCGCAGTTGCCGGGGCAGTTGCCCGGTGGGTCGACGGGTCTGCTGCCGCCGAACACGCCCGGTGGGTCGACGGTCGTGCCGCCGGTCGCGTTGGGTGGCAAGTCCGGTGGGTCGAACTTCCCGTTGGGCTTGGGCCTCGGGCTGACCGCCGGGCTCGGGTTGGGGCTCGCGGCGACGCAGGCGCGTGGCGCGCGGGTCGTGCGCAACCCCTCCCAGGCGACGCCCCCCGCCGGCAAGGTGCCCGAAGGGCCCGCGGGTGGCAAGGGCACGGGTGGCGGTGCCGCCGGTGGTCCGGGCAAGGGTGGTGTGCCCGGGATGCCCGGCGCGTTGACCGGGAAGCCCGGTGTCTCCGCGACGATCGGCGCCATCGACCCCGACGAGCGCGTGGCCGGTCGTGGTGCGGCTGGTGGTGCGGCGGGCAAGGCGGGTGCCGGTGCCTCGATGTTGCAGCCGGCGGCCAGTGCCAAGGGCGGACCCGGCGAAGAGGACGCGGAGCACGTCCGCAAGTACGGCGTCGACTCCGACGACGTGTTCGGTGACGAGCGGATGGTCGTGCAGTCGGTCATCGGCGACGAGCCCGAGAAGAAGTGAAGTGAGCGGCACGGTTGTCCTGTCGACGCTCGAGTTCGACGTCGCGTGGGAGGGTGAGCGCCTGGCCCGCCGCAACGTCGCGCTGGACGTGCCGAGCCCGGGCATCACGCACACCGAGCGTGCCGTGTTCGTGGAGCAGGCCTGGGGGTCGCTGGCCGAGCGCGGGCTGGCGACCAACCGGCGGTTGACGCCCGAGTTGGCCGACGCGTTCGCGCTGCTGGCCAACCCGCAGGTGTCGATCGACCTGTGGATCTGGGTCGACCGCCGCAAGATCAAAGGTCTGGCGGCGGCGGCCGGCGAGGAGGGCATCCTCGCCGTGGTCGACGGCGACGAGGTGTGGTTGATCGAGGCACGGGCCAGCGCGCTGGCCGAGGCGGCGGTGTCCGTCGCCGGTGAGATGCCCGCCGGGTACGGCCGGTCGATCAGCCTGCCGAACGACGTGCTGCGCGCGGCGTCCGACGAAGCCGGGCGGGACGCGGAGAAACTGGTGCTGGCGTTGGAGCGGCACGGGTTGCCGCTGCACGAGGCGCAGGAACTGGCCGGCATGTGCGACGGCATGAGCACGCGCGGCCAGTTCGGCGCCGAACGCGCCCAGCACGGCGGGCCGCCCGTGCGCGCCGGCCGCGTGGTCGCCTGGCACGACACGCCGTCCGGCCGGTACCTGCACCAGGTGCGGCCCAGTTCGGACGGTCGCAGCTGGAGCACGATCACCCCGATCGACAACGCCCGGCTCGCCGGTTGCGTGTGGGAGCTGGTGCAGGAGGTCTGAGTTCCGGGCTGCGGAAACGGAACCCGTGCGTCCTCCACGACGTCAGTTCCGCAGCGGGCCTGGGGGGCCGGAGCAACGCCCGCCGTCATTCGGGAGTGACGTCTGGTGACCAATGCGACGCTCAGCGCCACCGCGTTCCGCACCGCCTGGGAACACCTCGAGCTCGGCGCCATGCCGATCGTGCTGCACGTGCAGGACGAACCCGCGCCGTGGAGCCACCTCACCGCCCAAGGCCTGGCCCGCGGCGGCGAACTCGACCCGTGGCTCGGTGCGGCGTTCAAGCTCATCGCTTACCCGCCGCGGTCGGCGGACCTGCGACTGGGCATCGGCACGGCGGCGGTGCGCGCACTGGCCGCGTCCACCGGTTCGGGCTCGCTGCTGGCCGTGCTGACCCGGGATTTGTTGACCGTGCGAGAGGTGGACGCCGACCTCGCCACCGCGCTTGTCGGGCTGCTGCCGACCCTGCCGGACGGCCGGGTCGGCGGACCGGACCTGCGCGGCCAGTTCGGCGCCGCCGCGGTCGACCACAGTGGACGACGGCGGCGTGCGGCGGACGTGGTCGACTTCCACGGGCCGATCGACGCCGACGTGCTGCGGGCGCGGATCACCGATCTGGTGGAAGGATTCGGCGATCCGGCGCGGTGACCGACTCCGGCACGGCTCGGTGCGGGGACAACGCGAACCGGTGTGAGCAGACCGCCGGGGAGGTTGTGGTGAGTGAAGCGGTCGCCGGGTGGTGATCGGGGAGTGGCGTTTCGGGTCGGATGGTGATCGCCGTCCGGCGCGGGCCGCCGGGAAGGCTGTGGCCGGGCCCCGGTTGTGCGAGGGCGTCCAGCAGCGGCGGGTAGCGGCGGCTGCGGGGGCCCGGCAGTGGTGACCTGCGGGTCTTTGGCGGCGGTCGATTAGCCTGACGGGCATGGTGGGTGTTGCCGGTCGTGCCGATGTGCCTCCTTTCCACGTCATGGAAGTGCTGTCCGCCGCGGCACGGCGGCAGCGGGTGGTGGGGGATGTCGTGTCGTTGGCGGCCGGGCAGCCGTCCAGCCCGGCGCCGGCGCCCGTGCTGGAGGCCGCGCACCGTGCCCTGCGTGAGCAGACCCTGGGCTACACCGAGCAGCTCGGCATCGTGGAGCTGCGGGAAGCCCTGGCGGGGCACTACCACCGGCAGTACGGGTTGACGGTCTCGGCGGACGACGTCGTGGTGACCACCGGGTCGTCCGGCGGCTTCCTGTTGGCGTTCCTCGCTTCCTTCGAGGCGGGCGACCGGGTCGCCCTGGCCCGGCCCGGCTACCCCGCCTACCGCAACATCCTCACCGCGCTGGGCTGCGAGGTGGTCGAGCTGGCCTGCGGGCCGGAGACGCGGTTCCAGCCCACGGTGGCGATGTTGGACGACGCCGGCCCGCTCGACGGGCTCGTGGTGGCCAGCCCGGCGAACCCGACCGGCACCGTGCTGGCACCGGCGGAACTGGCCGAGCTGTCCGCCTGGTGCGCCGAGCACGACGTGCGGCTGGTCAGCGACGAGATCTACCACGGCATCAGCTACGGCACGCCGCTCGCCTGCGCTTGGCAGACCTCCCGTGAGTCCATCGTGGTCAACTCCTTCTCCAAGGCGTTCGCCATGACCGGCTGGCGGTTGGGGTGGATGCTGCTGCCGCCCGACCTGCGCCGCGCGGTCGACAGGCTGACCGGCAACTTCACGCTCTGCCCGCCCGCCCTGGCCCAGTACGCGGCCGTCGCCGCGTTCGAGCCCGAGTCGTACGCGCAGACCGAGCGACTGGTCGAGGGGTACCGCCTCAACCGCGACGTGCTGCTCAAGGGCCTGGCCGACCTGGGCATCGACAAGGTGGCACCCGCCGACGGCGCCTTCTACGCCTACGCCGACATCTCCCACCTCACCGACGACTCGATGGACTTCTGCCGCCGCCTGCTGGACGACACGGGGGTCGCGATCGTGCCGGGCATCGACTTCGACCCCGTGCGCGGGCACGAGTTCATCCGGCTCTCCTTCGCCGGGGCCGGCCACGACATCGAGGAGGCGTTGCGGCGGCTGGGCACTTGGCTGGTGTCGTCATCATGATGACAGTTGTACTCCCGATCACCGCGGTTGTGGGGAACTGATCGGGTGATCCAGTCGTTCGGGTGACATGGTCCGGATAATCCTGTGGCTGCTCGCGGCCTGGCTCGTGATCACCGTGCTCGGCGCCGTGATCGAGGGCGTCTTCTGGCTCGCGGTGATCGGTGGCGTGCTCTTCCTGGGCACGGCCGCGTACGGCGCGATCAAGAGCAACAAGCGCCCGAAGGGCATCAAGGGGCGCTGACGACCTGGCAGTTGTCCCGACGAGCTGGAAAAACACCGAACCGACCCGCACCATGGGTCGGTGTTCGAGACCGATGAACGCCGACTCGCCCAGTGGGAGCGCCGCGCCGAGTGGCCGCTGACGGGCCTGGCCACCCTCTTCGTGGTGGCCTACGCCTGGCAGGTCCTCGACAACCGCTCGACGCCCGGCCTGCACACCGTGCTGGAGGTCGTCCTCTGGCTGGTCTGGCTCGTGTTCGCCCTGGACTACGCGGCGCGCTTCAAGCTCGCCGTCGACAAGCGCAAGTTCTTCGTCAACCACCTGTTCGACCTGCTCGCGGTCATGCTGCCGATGGTCCGCCAGCTGCGCGTGCTGCGGCTGATCACGGTCCTCAAGGTGCTCAACAAGCGGTTCGCGGGCAACTTCCGGCAGAAGGTGGGCGTCTACGCCGCGGGCGTCACGGTCCTGGTCGGCTTGTGCGCCTCACTGGCCGTGCTGGATGCCGAACGCCATCACCCGGACGCCTCCATCACCACCTTCGGCGACGCCGCGTGGTGGACGCTCACCACGATCTCCACCGTCGGCTACGGCGACCGCTACCCCGTCACGTGGGAGGGCCGCCTGGTCGCCGCGCTGCTGATGATCGGCGGCATCGCACTGCTCGGTGTCATCACGGGCACGATCGCGTCCTGGCTGGTCCAACGGCTCAGCGGGGTCGAGGACTCGGTCGCCGAGGCCGAGCAGGCGACGGCGGCCGAGCTGCGCCTGGTCCGCGCGGAGCTGGCCGAGCTGCGCGCGGAGCTGCGCGCGGCCAGGACCGACACCGGCGGCTAGACCCCGAGCACCTCCCGCGCGTGCACGGCACCCCGCCTCCGCACGCTCAGCTCGCCGACCCGATCCGGCGCAACGCCTCGGCCACGTCGTCCGCGCCCACGTCGCGGTGCAGCACGAACCGCACCTTGCCCGCCATCGGCCCGGCGAACACGCCCAGGTGCCGCAGCCCGGTCAACGTCACCTCCAGGTCCGGCACGCCCGCCAGCACGATGTTGGTCTCCGGCTCGTCCACCTGCCAGCCCAGCTCGGCCAGCCCGTGCGCCAACGCACGGGCGTTCGCGTGGTCCTGCGCCAGGTCGTCGATGCGACCCAGCCCCACCAGTCCCGCGGCGGCCAGCACACCACCCTGCCGGACACCGCCACCGAGCATCTTGCGCACCCGCCGCGCCTCGGTGACGAACGACGACGACCCGGCCACCACCGACCCGACCGGCGCGCCGAGACCCTTGGACAGGCACACCTGCACCGTGTCCACCCCGACCGTCAACGCGGCGGGCGGCAGCCCCAGCGCCACGGCCGCGTTCCACAACCGGGCGCCGTCCAGGTGCACCCGCAGGCCGGTCTCCCGGGCCGCCGACACCAGCAGCGCGTGCTCGTCGGGCTGCGTCACGGCCCCGCCGGCCGCGTTGTGCGTGTTCTCCAGGCACAAGAGCGTGGTGCGCAGCGTGTAGTACGGCCCGGACGTCCCCGCCGCCGCACGCACCGCGTCGGGTGACGCCCGACCCGGCCCCGCGTCGTGCTCCAGCGGGTGCGGCATCCCGCCCGCGATCCACGCCGCCGTGCCCAGCTCGTTGTCGAGCACGTGCGCGCCGCGCGGTGCGAGGAACCGGTCGCCGGGCCGCAGGTGCACGGTCAGCGCGATCAGGTTGCCCATCGACCCCGACGGCACCCACAGCGCCGCTTCCACGCCCAGCAGCTCCGCGACGCGCTCCTCGAGCTGCCGCATGGTGGGGTCGTGGTCGAGCACGTCGTCGGCGACCTCGGCACCGGACATGGCCAGTCTCATGGCCTCGTCCGGCCGGGTGACGGTGTCGGAGCGGAAGTCGAGCGGCGAGAGCTGGGTCACGAATGGATCACATCACACCGGGCAAGCCCTGACCCAGTCGCGTCGGCGGTACCACGATGGGGGTGATGCAAGTCTCGGTGAACCGGCGTGCAACCGTGTGCGGCACCGGTTCCGTCCGGTAAGTGCAAGCACGAGGAGCGGAGAGAGTCCGCGTGGATCAGCGCGACGAGCAGGAGTTCGCGGAGTACTTCGTGGCTCGCCGGGAGGCCGTGCGCCGAACGGCGTTCCTGCTCTGTGGTGACTGGCACCGGGCGGACGACTTCGCGCAGACCGCGTTCGTCGCGTTGCACCGCAGATGGCGCAAGGTCCGGGACAAGCAGGCCCTGGACGCCTACGTCCGCCGGACCCTGGTGCGCGCGGTGATCGACGAGTCCCGGCGGCCGTGGCGGCGGGAGCGCTTCGTGGACGAAGTCCCGGAGACGCCCTCGGGTGACGGTGAGGTCGCGGACGCGGTGGCGACGCGCGAGGCGCTGGTCGCGGGCTTGCGGCGGGTGCCGCCGAGGCAGCGGGCGGTGCTCGTGCTCAGGTTCCTGGAGGGCCTGGACGTCGCGGCGGCGGCCGAGGCGTTGGGGTGTTCCGAGGGCACCGTGAAGAGCCAGACCTCCCGGGGGCTGGAAGCCCTCCGCGAGGCGTTGGGCGACACGATCGACGACTTGCGGCCGGCGTCGTGAGCGGGAGGAGGAGGTAGGTGGACGAGCAGAAGCTCTCCGAGCTGTTCCGTGACGCGGCCAGTGACGCGCCGCCCCCGTCCTTCGACGTGGACGCCGTGCGCTCGGCTTCGGCACGCGCGACCGCGCGGCGCAGGTCGTCCGTCGCCTTCGGTTCCGCCTTGGCGCTCGTGCTCGTGTTCGGTGGCGTGGTGGTCGCCGGTGTGCTCGGGTCGGGCCCGAGCGATGAGCGCAGCGTGGCGGGTTCCGCTCAGGACGCTTCGTCCCCTAACGTCACACCTTTCAGCGCGGGCGAGCCGGAGGTCCTGTCGAAGGACGCGGTACCGGAGCGCAGCGGTGGAATGCCGCCCAAGAGCATCCCCGATGACCCGTCTACGCAGGGGGACGAGCCATCGGGGAGTGCCGACCGCTCGGTGGTCGGCAGCGCCCAACGCGGGTGCGTTGAGGTGGACCGGGAGCTCGCCGTCGCCCTCGCCGACGAGCTCTCGGTCGCCAACGCCGACCAGGCCGCGCCCGCCGCGGCCGACTGCCCACCCGACGCGAGGGGTGCGAGCTTCCTCGTGCGCGCCGGTGACGTTCACGGCACCGTGTCGGTGGTGGTCGTGCCGGCCGGTGCGACCGGGCTGGTCCCGGACCGCACGTACGCGTACGCGAGCGCGAAGACGCCCGACGGCCGGGAGCTGTACGTGCTCAGCCGGCCGGAGGAGGGCTCGGAGGAGCCGCCGTTGGCCGACCGGCTGGCGGAGCTGGCCGAACGGCTCGCGGCCAGGTCCTGAGTCGCGGAGAGCCGGATCACCCGGCACTCTGGTACTCGCGTACCATTAATTTGGTACGATTGTGCCAGATTTGGGAGGTGGTCGTCATGGCGTGGGCCGTGCTCATCGTGTCCGGCTTCTTCGAGGCGGGCTGGGCCGTCGCGCTCAAGCTCTCCGACGGCTTCAGCAGGCTGTGGTGGTCGGTGGTGTTCGCGGTGTTCGCGCTGATCAGCTTCGCGGGCCTGGCGTGGGCGATGAAGCAGCTGCCCGCCGGACCGGCCTACGCGGTGTGGACCGGGATCGGCGCGGCGCTCACCGCCGTCATCGGCATGGTCTGGCTCGGCGACGGCGTGAGCACGATCAAGCTGGTCTCCATCGGCCTCATCGTCAGCGGTGTCATCGGCCTCAACCTGGCCGGTGGCGGGCACTAGTACCTTTCCTGCAATGACAGCCGCAACGCCGAAGGGTGAACGCCGCCGCCAGGCGCTGGTCGAAGCCGCCGCCGACCTCCTGGTCGACGGCGGCTTCGACGCGATCCGGCACCGTGCCGTCGCCGAGCGCGCGGGCCTGCCGCTGGCCTCCACCACGTACTACTTCGACTCGCTGGAGGAGCTGGTGACCGCGGCCCTGGAGTTCCAGGGCAACGCCGAGCTGGCCTACGGCAAGGCCAGGCTGGACGAGCTGGACCCGCGCGAGTGCGGCGGCGACGCGTTCGTCGAACTCGTGCTCGACCTGCTGCTCGGGCCGTCCGGCGACCGCGACGCCGAAGCCGTGCTGCTGCGCTACGAACGCCTCGTCGCCACGGGCAGGCGGCCCTACCTGCGGCCGTTGATGCGCAGGATGTCCGGTGAGCTGCACGCCCTGCTGTTCGACATCTTCACCCAGGCCGGTCAACCGGTCAGCCGGGAACGCGTGGAAGAGCTGATCGCGCTGGTCGACGGTGCCGTGGTGAACGCGCTCATCGAGATCAGCCCGGACCCCAGGGCGGCGGCCCGCCGGATGCTGCGCAAGGCGATGCAACCTCGCTGACCCCTGCCGCGTGAAGAGGGGTGGGGGCGCGGAAGGGGATCGGAACGCATGCGCAAGGCCGAGGAACAGGGCTTCCGCGAGTTCGCGGTGAGCCACGCCGCGTCGTTGCGGCGCACCGCGTACCTGTTCTGCGGCGACTGGCACATGGCCGAGGACCTGATGCAGGCCAGCCTGCTCAAGCTGTACCAGGCGTGGCACCGGATCGAGTGGCGCGACACCCCGTCCGGGTACGCCCGCAAGGTGCTGCTGCGCACGTGGCTGGACGAGAAGCGCAGACCGTGGCGGCGGGCCGAGCAGCGGGACGGCGAGGTGCCGGACGTCGCCGACACGGCCGCCGACCCGGACCTGACCGGCGAGCGGCTGTGGGCCCGCGACCTGGTGCACGCGGCGCTGCTGCGGGTGCCGCCGCGCCAGCGTGCCGTGCTGGTGCTGCGGTACTTCGAGGACCTCTCGGTGAGCGAGGTCGCGGTGGCGATGGGGTGCACCGAGGGCACGGTGAAGAGCCAGACCGCGCGCGGGCTCGTGGCGTTGCGGGTGGCGGTCGAGGAACTGGAACGAGGGGTGGTGGTGGCGTCGTGAGCGAGGCAGACCTGCGGGAAGGCCTTCAGGCCGCGGTCGGTGACGAGCCGCCGTTGCACTTCGACCCCGACGAGCTGATCCGGCGGGCGCGGGACGCGCGCAGGCGGCGGCGCGCGCTGGTGGCCGTGGCGGTGGTGACACTCGCGCTCACCGGCACGGTGCTGGCCCTGCCCGGCGTGCTGGACCGGAGGATGGCGGTCGACGCGGCGAGCGGGTCGGTGCTGACCACCGCGGCGGCCCCGGCGACGCCGTCCTCCCGGCCCGAACCGCTGCCCGCGACCGTGCCGCCGCCCACGACCGCGGCGAAACCCACGACCGGCGTCAGCTCGTTCCTCTCGGGCTACCTGACCGGGCGGTTCCCCGAGGTGGTGCCGGGGGCAAAGGTGACGGGCGTCGAGGTCAGCGAGGTCAGTGACGCCGATCCGAGGCACTTCAGCGCGGTCGTGCGGTTCATCGACGGGAACGGCCCGAGCGGGGCGGTGGTGCGGTTGATCGCACCTTCGAGGCGGGAGCCCCTCGACCGGTTCTGCGTCGAGGTCGAGTGCGGCGACCCGCTGTGGCGCAAGGACGGCACCCGGCTCGCGACCGGCGTGAACGGCGACCCGGTCTCGAAGGTGGTCGTGTCGCGCGCGGCGGCGCACCTGCGCGCGGACGGTTCGGTCGTGCAGGTCACCGCCTACCGGTACGACCCGGGGTGGGGCTCGGAGCTGCCGGACGTCGCGCTGACGGACGACCAGCTGGTGGCGCTGGCCACCGACCCGAACCTGACCGTGCCCTGACGCTCCCCGGCGTCCGGTCGTCCGCCACGTCGAAATAAGCTGGTCACGTGACGGTCAAGCCCCGCATCGCCAATGTCCTCGCCGGTCGCTACGCCTCCACCGAGCCGGCCACGCTGTGGTCCGCCGAGCACAAGATCGTGCTGGAGCGGCGGCTGTGGCTCGCCGTGCTGAAGGCGCAGGCAGAGCTGGGCCTCGACGTGCCCGCCGAGGCCGTCGCGGACTACGAGCGGGTGGTCGAGCAGGTCGACCTGGCCTCCATCGCCGAGCGCGAGCGCGTCACCCGGCACGACGTGAAGGCGCGCATCGAGGAGTTCAACGCCCTGGCCGGGCACGAGCACGTGCACAAGGGCATGACCTCGCGCGACCTCACCGAGAACGTCGAGCAGCTGCAGGTGCTGCGCTCGCTGGAGCACGTGCGCAGCAAGGCGGCCGCCGTCCTGGCCCGCCTCGCCCGCCGTGCCGCCGAGCACACCGACCTGGTGCTCGCGGGCCGTTCGCACAACGTCGCGGCCCAGGCCACCACGCTCGGCAAGCGCTTCGCCACGGCCGCGGACGAGCTGCTGGTGGCGTTCCGCCGGCTGGACGAGCTGATCGACCGCTACCCGCTGCGCGGCGTCAAGGGCCCGGTCGGCACCGCCCAGGACATGCTCGACCTGCTCGGCGGCGACCGGGACAAGCTGGTGGAGCTGGAGCGCGGCGTCGCCCGCCACCTGGGCTTCACCACCGTGCTGACCAGCGTCGGCCAGGTCTACCCGCGGTCGCTGGACTTCGACGTCGTCTCCACCCTCGTGCAGCTGGCGGCCGGGCCGTCCTCGCTGGCCAAGACGATCCGTCTGATGGCCGGCCACGAGCTGGTCACCGAGGGCTTCAAGGCGGGCCAGGTCGGCTCCAGCGCGATGCCGCACAAGATGAACACCCGGTCGTGTGAACGGGTCAACGGCTTCGCGGTCATCCTGCGCGGCTACCTGTCCATGGTCGGCGAGCTGTCCGGCGACCAGTGGAACGAGGGTGACGTGTCGTGCTCGGTGGTGCGCCGGGTGGCGCTGCCGGACGCGTTCTTCGCCTTCGACGGGCTGTTGGAGACGTTCATCACGGTGCTGGACGAGTTCGGCGCGTACCCGGCCGTCGTCGCCCGCGAGCTGGACCGCTACCTGCCGTTCCTGGCCACCACGAAGGTGCTGATGGCGGCGGTGCGCGCGGGCGTCGGCCGGGAGACCGCGCACGAGGCGATCAAGGAGCACGCGGTCGCGGTGGCGCTGGCCATGCGCGAGCAGGGCCTGGCCGAGAACGACCTGCTGGACCGGCTGGCCGCCGACGACCGCCTGCCACTGGACCGCGCCGCCCTGGACGCCCTGCTGGCCGACCGCCTGTCGTTCACCGGCGTGGCCGAGCGGCAGGTCGCGGACGTGGTGGCACAGGTGGAGGACGTGCTGGCGAAGTACCCGGCCGCGGCCGGCTACGTCCCCGAGCCGATCCTTTAGGCCCTATCCCAGACGAGGCGGCCGCGGCGGGTTCGCTCGCAGACCAGGTCGCGGCCCGTCGGGTCGACCGCCGTCGCGCCCTCCTCGTCGCACGGGAAGCCCTCCAGGGCCACCTCGTCGAACCGGGGCGGTGTCGTCGTCGGCTGGGCCGGCGGCTCCGGCTGGGGCTGGACCTGCACCGGTGGGGGTGGTGGCGGCGGCTCGGTCGTGGCGGCGACCGTCGTCGGTGGCGGCGGGGTGGTGGTGGTCGTCCCCGGCCGCACCGAGATGTTGGCCACCGCCGGGATCGAGGTCACCGGCGCCGAACTGGAGATCGTCGGGAGCACCACCGGCTCCGGGCTCGCCGACGGCTTCGCGCAGGCACCCGTGAGCAGCAGCAGGAGCAGCCCACCGCTCGCCGCGACAGGTGCCACAAATGCCTTCCGATGGACCACGCCAAGCAGAGTAGGGGTCACCCGTCCGATACCCCAAGTGGCGTCTCCCGAGCGGCCTAAAGGCGGCCCGCGTCGATGATCCGCCGCAGGAACTGCCGGGTGCGGGGGTGCACGGGCTCGCCGAGCACCTGTTCGGGAGGCCCGGACTCGACCAGCCTGCCGCCGTCGAGGAACACCACCCGGTCGGCGACCTGCCGGGCGAAACCCATCTCGTGGGTGGCCATCAGGATCGTCCGGCCCGCCGACGCCAGCTCCCTGACCAGCGCCAACACCTCCCCCACCAACTCCGGGTCCAACGCGCTGGTGATCTCGTCCAGCAGCAGCAACCGCGGCGAGTAGGCCAACGCCCGCGCAATCGCCACCCGCTGCTGCTGCCCGCCGGACAACTGCTCCGGGTAACCGCCCGCCCGGTCCGCGAGGCCGACCCGGTCGAGCAGGTCGAGGGCGTTGCGCTCGGCCTCCTCCCGCGGCACGCCGTGCACCACGCGCGGCGCCAGGGTGACGTTGTCCAGCACGGTCATGTGCGGGAACAGGTTGAACGCCTGGAACACGATGCCCATGCCGCGCCGCGCCACGTCGGCGTCCACCCGCGGGTCGGACACATCGACGCCGTCGAGCAGCACCTGCCCGTCGTCCAGCTCCTCGAGCAGGTTCACGCAGCGCAGCAGCGTCGACTTGCCCGACCCCGACGACCCGATCACGGTGACCACCTCGTGCTCGCGCACGTCGAGGCTGATCCCGTCCAGCACGGTGTGGTCGCCGTAGCGCTTCACCACACCGCGCACGCTGAGCACCGGCTCGGTCATCGTCCCCCCTGACGGCGCTCCACCCGGCGGCCCAACGCGTCGGCGAACCGCGCCGTGGGCACCGCGAGCAGCACGAACAGCAGCCCCGCCACCACGTACGGGGTGAAGTTGAACGCCCGCGCCTGCTCGATCTGCGCGGCGCGCACCGCGTCCACCGCGCCGAGCACGGAGATCAGCCCGCAGTCCTTCTGCAGCGAGACGAAGTCGTTCAGCAGCGCGGGCATGACCCGCCGCACGGCCTGCGGCAGCACCACCAGCCGCATGGTCTTGCGCCTGTTGAGGCCGAGCGACCGGGCCGCCGCCACCTGCGACGGGTGGACCGATTCAATGCCGGCGCGGAACACCTCGGCCACGAACGCGGTGTACGCGAGCACGAGCGCCGCCCCGCCGAGCACCACGAAGTCGTTCGGCACCCCGGTGAGCCGCAACGCGGGCAGGCCGAACCCGACCAGGTACAGCAGGATGATCAACGGCATGCCGCGGAACAGGTCCACGTACACCGTCGCCAGCACCCGCAGCGGGAACCACACCGGCCCGCGCAACGTCCGCAGCGCCGCCACGACCAGCGCGAACACCACGATCAGCACACCGCACACGGCCAGCACGCGCAGGTTCAGCCACAGGCCCTCCAGGATCGCGGGCAGCGACCGCCACGCGATCTCCACGTTGAAGAACGACTGCCGCACGCGTGGCCAGCCCGGCGCGCGGGCGATCGTGACGCCGACCGCCACGGCGAACACGGCGGTCGACAGCAGCGCGACCAGCGTGGACCGCCGCGAACGGGAGCGCTTGTAGGTTGAACGCTCCCGTTGCAGCTCGCTCGTCACTTCAGTTCGGGTGCGCTGCCCGCGGACGACAGCCACTCCTGCTCGATCCTGGCCAGGGTGCCGTCGGCGCGCAGGTTCTCCACCGCCGTCGACACGCACGGGGTGAGGGGGCTGCCCTTGTCCAGCACGATGCCGAACTGCTCGGGCTTGCCGTCGCCCGACGGGATCTGCCCGATGATCAGGCCTTCCTCCAGTTCCGCGCTCGTGATGTAGAACGCGGTCGGCAGGTCGACCACCAGCGCGTCGATCTGCCCGGCGCGCAGCGCGGCCTTGCCGTCGTCGTTGGTGTTGTAGACCGCGACGTCCTGCTCCGGCTGCAGCCGCTGGGCCGCGTCGAAGCTGGTCGTGCCGACCTGCGCGCCGATCTTGACCTGCTTGAGCTCGGCCAGCGTCTTCACCGACGCGGCCTTGGACGTGTTCAGCGTGATCACGGCCTGGTCCACGTCGTAGTACGGCGCGGAGAAGTCGACGGCCTGCTTGCGCTCCTCGGTGATGGAGAACTCGTTCAGGTCCATGTCGTAGGTCTTCTTGCCCGGCTGGATGGCCGCGTTGAACGGCACCCGGGTCCACACCACGTCGGTCTTCGCGTAACCCAGCTCCTCGGCCAGCGCGTAGGCGATCGCGGACTCGAAGCCCTTGCCGTTGGTCGGGTCGTCGTCCACGAACCAGGGCTCGTACACCGGTTGGTCCGTGCCGAAGGTGATCTTGCCCGGGGTGAGCGTGGGCAGCTTGTCCTTCGTGCAGGCCACGCCGTCGACCTGGTTGGTCGGCGGCGGGGTCTCGTCCGCGGGGGCGCAGGCGATCGCGAGGAGGGCCGTCACGGTGAGTATCAGTCCGGGTGCGCGCATGCGCTGAATCTTGCCGCAGGTGGGAAGGGCAGCCCATGGGCTCCGGACAAGTAGGCTTCGGCCGTGCCCAAGCTCGCCGACTACCGGCAGGTCGCCGCAGGCAAGGTCCGTCAGGTCCACGAGGTGGACGACGACCTGCTGCTGTTCGTGGCGTCCGACCGGATCTCCGCCTACGACCACGTGCTGACCACCCCGATCCCGGACAAGGGTCGGGTGCTCACCGCGATGAGCGTGTTCTGGTTCGAGAAGTTCGCGGACCTGGTGCCCAACCACCTGGTGGCGTGGGACGACCCGCGCATCCCCGCCGAGGTGCGCGGCCGGGCGCTGCTGGTGCGGCGGCTGGAGATGGTCCAGGTGGAGTGCGTGGCGCGCGGCTACCTGACCGGGTCGGGGATGGCCGAGTACCGGCAGACCGGGTCGGTGTGCGGCGTGGAGTTGCCGTCCGGGCTGGTGGAGGCCTCGGAGCTGGTGCCGCCGATCTTCACCCCGGCGACCAAGGCCGAGCTCGGCGCGCACGACGAGAACGTGTCGTTCGCGCACGTCGAGGCGGAGGTCGGCGCCCCGTTGGCGGCACGCCTGCGTGACGCGACGCTGGAGGTCTACGGCGCGGCGCGGGAGTTCGCCCGGTCGCGGGGCGTGATCCTGGCGGACACGAAGTTCGAGTTCGGGCTGGACCGGTCGGGGACGCTGGTGCTCGGCGACGAGGTGCTGACGCCGGACTCGTCGCGGTACTGGCCGCTGGAGGGGTACGGGCCTGGGCGCGTGCAGCCGTCGTTCGACAAGCAGTACGTGCGCGACTGGCTGACCTCGCCCGCCTCCGGCTGGGACCGGGCGTCCGACACCCCGCCGCCACCGCTGCCCGACGACGTCATCGCCGCCACCCGGTCGCGGTACGTCGAGGCGTACGAGAGGATCACCGGGCGTTCGTTCGCGGACTGGCCCAGCCCTGAGGAGACGGGCGCGGAATAGTTCGCCGGCTCCGCACCCGGGCGTCACCTCGTCTTAGAGCGGGCGACACGCCGATGGGGCGCACTGGGTGCCATGGTCGCCGAACTCGTGGTTTCGCTGTCCGGCATCGGGCCGAGCGCGCTCGCCCGGTGCGCCGACCTCGCCGACGAACTGGACCGGCGGCGGGTGCCGTTGTCGCTGCTCCTCGCCCCGCGCAAGGCCGTGCCCGGTGAGGCGTTGAGCTGGGTGCGGCGTCGCGTGGCCGCCGGTGACGCGCTGGTCCTGCACGGTTTCGACCACCAGCCGGACCCGACCCACCGGGCCGTGTCGCTGCGCCGCCGGGCCGAGTTCGCGGCGCTGCCCGCGCACGAAGCCGGCCTGCGGCTGGTCGCCGCCCGGGCCGGCCTGGAGCGGCTCGGCTTGGCCACGGAGGTGTTCGCGCCGCCGTCCTGGCTCGCGTCACCCGGCACGCTGGTCGCGTTGCGCCGGCACCGGTTCGCGGTGTGCGCCGACATGGCGGGCGTGCGCGACCTGCGCACCGGCGCCACGCGGGCCGGTCGGGTGCGGATGGTCACCGAGCACTGGAGCTACCTGCTCAGCGTCGGCCGTGCGGCACGGCGCGGCGGGCTCGTGCGGATCGGCGTGGACGCGGCCGACCTGGACCGGCTCGGGCCGCGCGAGGCGGTGTTGGAAGCCGTCGACCTGGCCCTGCACCACGGCGCGTCGCCCGCGACCTACAGCTCGACCGCCTCGCCGCGCGGCAGCACCACGACCTCGACGCCCTCGGGCGCGGTGCCGACCAGGACGCGGTAGAAGATCTCCGTCCGGGCCAGGATCGCCTCGTGGATCGGCACCGCCTTGCGCGGGCCGACCTTCGCCAGGAAGTCCGCCGCGTCGGAGACCTTCATCCACGGGGCGGCGGTAGGCAGGCCGAGGACGTCGACACGCTGCTCGGGCACGGTCAGCGAGTCGCCGGGGTGGTAGAACGCGCCGTGGTCGACCAGGTAGCCGACGTTGACGGGCAGCTCGATCCGCTCGTGGATGACCTCGTGCGGCGCGTCGACGACGGTGACGGCCGTGCCGCCGAACTCCAGCGCGTCACCTGGGTTGACGATCTCGGCGCCCTCCAGGTCGAACGGCGCGATCAGTCGTGCGCCGGGGTTGGCCGCGCGGACGGCGGCCAACCCGCCCGGGTCGACGTGGTCGCGGTGCTCGTGGGTCACCAGGATCGCGTCGAGCCCTTCGAGCACCTCGAAACCCGACGAGTACACGCCGGGGTCGAACAGCAGCCGGGCCGCGCCCGTGTCGACCAGCAGGCACGAGTGCCCGAAGTGGGAGATCAGCATGCGGGTGCTCCTCTCTGCGGCGCCGCTCACCCCACGTCGTGCAGCAGCGCGTCCTCCACGCCCGGCGGCAGTCCCGCACGTCGGGTGCGGTCCAGGCCGAGGGCCTGTTCGTACGCCAACGCGTCCACCGCCGTCTCGGCCGTGGGTCGGACCCGCAGTCCCGCCGCCAGCGCGGGACCCGCGTCGCGGAACATCATCGCCCGGTGCGACGGCGGCAGCCACAGCGGCAGGGACTTCGCGCCCATCCACGGCTCGACGCCGTGCCGCTGGAGAACGGGCCCGGGGATGCGGACGAGCACCGTGCCCGGCGGCGCCACGGCGCCCGCGATCTCGCCCAGGACCAGCGACAACGGGTTGGCCGGGCCGATCGCGTCGTAGGTGCCGGTGGTGCGCCGCTCGGCCGCGTCCACGATCCAGGCGGCGAGGTCGCGCACGTCGACGTGCTGCGCGGGCTGGTCGGGCGCGTCGGGAACGGCCACCCGGCCACCCCGGGACAGCCGGTTGGGCCAGTAGCCGAACCGGTCGGTCGGGTCGCCGGGGCCGGTGATGAGGCCGGCGCGGACGATGAAGGCGCGGTCGCCGACGGCGTCGAGGACGGCGTGCTCACTGGCCACCTTGACCGAGCCGTAGCGCTCCGAGGACATCGGCGCGTCGGGGTCGTCCTCCAGCGGGTCCAGCGTGGCCGTCGTGCCGGGGAGGGAGTGGTCGGCGTAGACCGAACAGCTGGAGACGAACGTCCAGTGGTCCGCGGTCACCGATCTCAACGCCCGGCGGACCCACGTGACCGACATCTTCGCCACGTCCACCACCGCGTCGAAGTGCACACCCTCCAACGGCCCCAGGTCGACGTCCCGGTCCACGGGCACCAGCACGGCCCCGTCCGGCACCCGCCCGGACTCCCCACGTGCCGCGCAGACCACCTCGTGCCCCCGCCGCACCGCTTCGGCCGCCGCCGCCTTGCTGAGGAACACCGTCCCACCGAGCACCAGGATCCGCATGATCCCCACCCTGCGGTGCCGCCCCGCCCCCCGCCACCACGTCCGCCCATAGCGAACGCCCTACCGGGCCGGGAAAGGCGCGAGCACGGCCGCCGACCGTCCGGAGGGGGACCGTGCTCACTTCCTCGGCTCAACAGCTTCGGCTGAGTCGACCTTAGCGAAGTACCGCGCCGGGAATCCAATTTCCGACGGGTGAATCCGCTTCGAACAATGGACCAGTGGGGCGGCCGAACACACGTTCGGGCGGATTCGCTACGGATTGGTCGGTGGGGTGCCGATACCCGGCCGTGAGTGTGCACGCATTCGTGGACGAGTCCCGACGAAACGACACGTACTACCTGGCTGTGGCTATCGTCCCGCCCAAAGACCTCAAGCGCCTCCGGTCGGCGCTGCGCGCCCTGTTGTTCCCGGGCCAGAGGGAACTGCACTTCTACAACGAGAAGCAGGGGCGTCGCAAGCTGCTGCTGTCGAAACTGGTCGAGTCCGGCCCTCGGGTCGATATCTACCGGACGAGCTGCCGTCAAGGGGAGGAACGTGCCCGGCAGGAGTGTGTGGCGAGGTTGACCGACGACCTGCTCGACCTCCAGGGCCACCGGTTGGTCTTTGACAGTCGCGCCTCACGGGACACCTTCGATGTGCACACGATTCGCAGTGTGCTGAACAAGCGCGCCGGCGAAAGTCTGCTCGTCTACGAGCACGTCGACAGCGTGGACGAACCGCTGCTCTGGCTGGCGGACATCGCCGTTTGGTGCCACGGTGCCGGCGGCGACTGGGCCCGACGTGCTGCGCCCATGATCGGTTCGGTGATTCGACTCGACTGGCCGTAGATAGCGCGAAGCGCGGGCGCCCAACCGTCCGGGAGGGGGACCGCGCTCGCTTCCTTGGCCTACTGGCCTCGGCTGTGATCAGGTTAGCAGGAACCGGCCCCGGAATGCTGCATCACGATCGGGTGATCCCAGGTGAACGTGTGCTGCCCACCACGTGCGAAGTTGATGAACACCCTGGTCAGGTAGGCTCTGCGAGTACCGCCAGCCCTCCTAGCTTGGAGCAGCCTGTCGTGGCCCGAGTCGTCGTCGACGTCATGCCGAAGCCCGAAATCCTCGACCCGCAAGGACAGGCGGTGGCCAACGCGCTGCCCCGTCTCGGGTTCGACGGAATCACCTCTGTCCGCCAGGGCAAGCACTTCGAGCTGGAGGTCGCCGACGACGTCGACGACGCCACGCTCGCCAAGATCGCCGAGACCTTCCTCGCCAACCCCGTGATCGAGGACTGGGTCGTGAGGCGGGTCGAGGCATGAGGGTCGGGGTCATCACGTTCCCCGGCACGCTGGACGACGTCGACGCCGAGCGCGCGGTCCGGTACGCGGGCGGGGAAGCGGTCAAGCTCTGGCACGCCGACCACGACCTGAAGGACGTCGACGCGGTCATCGTGCCCGGTGGGTTCTCCTACGGCGACTACCTGCGCTGCGGCGCGATCGCCCGGTTCGCCCCGGTCATGCAGGAAGTGGTCGACGCGGCGCGCAAGGGCATGCCGGTCCTCGGCATCTGCAACGGCTTCCAGATCCTGTGCGAGGCGCACCTGCTGCCCGGCGCGCTGATCCGCAACCACAAGCTGCACTTCGTGTGCCGCGACCAGTGGCTGAAGGTCGAGAACAACGCCACCGCCTGGACCACCCGGTACGACCAGGGCGCGGAGATCCTCGTCCCGCTCAAGTCCGGCGAGGGCGGCTACCAGGCCGACCAGTCCACTTTGGATGAACTGGAGGGCGAGGGCCGCGTGGTGTTCCGCTACGTCGGCGAGAACCCGAACGGCTCGCGCAACAACATCGCGGGCATCACCAGCGCCAACGGCCGGGTCGTCGGCCTGATGCCGCACCCGGAGCACGCGATCGACGCGCTCACCGGCCCGACCGACGACGGCCTCGGCATGTTCCTGTCCCTCGTCGACTCGGTGGTGAAGGCCTGATGACCGTCGACACCGTCAAGAACGCGGAGAACACTCCCGACCAGGAGCAGCCCTACAAGGAGCTGGGCCTCAAGGACGACGAGTACGCCCGCATCAAGGAGATCCTGGGCCGCCGCCCCACGGACGCCGAGCTGGCCATGTACTCGGTGATGTGGAGCGAGCACTGCTCCTACAAGTCGTCCAAGGTGCACCTGAAGTACTTCTCCGACACGACCACCGACGAGATGCGCGCCAAGATGCTCGCGGGCATCGGCGAGAACGCGGGCGTGGTCGACATCGGTGACGGCTGGGCGATCACGTTCAAGGCCGAGAGCCACAACCACCCGTCCTACGTCGAGCCGTACCAGGGCGCGGCGACGGGCGTGGGCGGCATCGTGCGCGACATCCTGGCGATGGGCGCGCGTCCGCTGGCCGTGATGGACCCGCTGCGCTTCGGCCCGGCCGACGCGCCGGACACCCGCCGCGTGCTGCCGGGCATCGTGGCCGGCGTCGGCGGCTACGGCAACTGCCTGGGCCTGCCCAACATCGGCGGCGAGGTCGTGTTCGACGCGACCTACGCGGGCAACCCGCTGGTCAACGCCCTGTGCGTGGGTGCGATGCGGGTCGAGGACCTGCACCTGGCGCACGCCTCGGGCACCGGCAACAAGGTCATCCTGTTCGGCGCCCGCACGGGCTTGGACGGCATCGGCGGCGTGTCGGTGCTGGCCAGCGAGACGTTCGACGACACGGCGGGCGCGGGCAAGCGCAAGAAGCTGCCCAGCGTGCAGGTCGGCGACCCGTTCACCGAGAAGGTGCTGATCGAGTGCTGCCTGGAGCTGTTCGCCCAGCGCATCGTGGTCGGCATCCAGGACCTGGGCGGCGCGGGCCTGGCGTGCGCGACGTCGGAGCTGGCCAGCGCCGGTGACGGCGGCATGCACGTCTACCTGGACCGGGTGCCGCTGCGCGCGTCGGGCATGACGCCCGCGGAGATCCTGTCCAGCGAGTCGCAGGAGCGCATGTGCGCGGTCGTGCGGCCGGAGGACCTGGACGCGTTCATGGCGGTCTGCCGCAAGTGGGAC
This sequence comes from Saccharothrix sp. CB00851, assembly GCF_001905065.1. Lineage (NCBI taxonomy): Bacteria > Bacillati > Actinomycetota > Actinomycetes > Pseudonocardiales > Pseudonocardiaceae > Saccharothrix > Saccharothrix sp. CB00851. The sequence continues at coordinate 669,056 of NZ_LWLC01000001.1, read as the reverse complement.
GTCATCGCGACCGAGATCGGCGAGGTCACCGAGGGCGACCGGCTGGTGATCACGTGGCACGACGAGGTCGTGCTGGACGTGCCGCCGCGCACGGTGGCGCACGAGGGCCCGGTGTACCACCGGCCGATCGAGCGCCCCGCCGACCAGGACGCGGTGCAGGCCGACACCCCGGACCGGCTGCCGAAGCCGGCCGAGGATGAGCTGCTCGACCTGGTGAAGACGATGGCCGCGTCGCCGAACCTGGCGTCGAAGCGGTGGGTCACCCAGCAGTACGACCGGTACGTGCGCGGCGGCACGGTGCTCGCGCAGCCGGCCGACTCGGGCATGATCCGGATCGACGAGTCGACCCACCGGGGCGTGGCGCTGTCCACGGACTGCAACGGCCGCTACACCAAGCTCGACCCGTACGCGGGCGCGCAGCTGGCGCTGGCCGAGGCGTACCGCAACGTCGCCACCACGGGCGCGACCCCGGTCGCGGTCACGAACTGCCTGAACTTCGGTTCGCCGGAGGACCCGGCGGTGATGTGGCAGTTCGAGCAGGCCGTGAAGGGCCTCGCGGACGGGTGCGTCGAGCTGGGCATCCCGGTGACCGGCGGCAACGTCAGCTTCTACAACCAGACCGGTTCGACGGCGATCCTGCCGACGCCGGTGGTGGGCGTGCTGGGCGTGATCGACGACGTCCGCCGCCGCATCCCGACCGGGATCGGCGCGGAGGCGGGCGAGACGCTGCTGCTGCTCGGCGAGACGCGCGCGGAGTTCGGCGGCTCGGAGTGGGCGCACGTCGTGCACGGGCACCTGGGTGGCTTGCCGCCGAAGGTGGACCTGCAGCGCGAGAAGCTGCTCGGCGAGATCCTGGTGGCGGGTTCGCGGGACGGCATGCTGTCGGCCGCGCACGACCTGTCCGACGGCGGTCTGGCGCAGGCGCTGGTGGAGACGTGCCTGATCGGCGAGGTCGGCGCCCGGGTGTTCCTCGAGGGCGACCTGTTCACCGAGCTGTTCAGCGAGTCGACGGCCCGCGTGCTGGTGGCCGTGCCGCGCACGGAGGAGCTGCGGTTCACCGACATGTGCACCGCGCGCGGCCTGCCGTGGCGCAAGGTCGGCGTGGTGGACCCGGAGTCCGACGCGCTGGAGATCCAGGAGCTGGGCTCGTTGCCGCTGGCCGAGCTGCGTGAAGCCTGGGAGGGCACCCTCCCGGCGCTGTTCGACTGAGCGAGGAGTGGCCGGCCGGGGAGGACCCGGCCGGCCACCTCGTGATCAGCCGTTGGCCAGGGCTTGGAGCCGGTCGTAAGCGCCGTTGAACTGGTTCTGGTCGATCGGTGACGACGTGTACTGCCAGAACGTGTAGATCCGCCACGCGTACGGCAGGGTGCCGACGGTGGACGAGTAGCGCGCGATCCACAGCGGGTTGGTGGAGCTGAAGTCGCCGCTCACGCACTGGGTCCACCAGCTGGTGGACGTGTAGATGACGGGCCAGCGGCCGGTGCGGGCGTGGTAGCGGTCGCTGAACGACTTGATCCACGCGGTCATGCTCGCCTTGGACAGCCCGTAGCAGGTGGAGCCGTAGGGGTTGTACTCCATGTCCAGCGCGCCGGGCAGGGTCTTGCCGTCCCGGGACCAGCCGCCGCCGTTGTTGACGAAGAAGTCGGCCTGGGTGGAGCCGGCGGACCGGTCCGGCAGCGCGAAGTGGTAGGCGCCGCGGATCATGCCGACGTTGTAGGACCCGTTGTACTGCTGGGCGAAGTACGGGTTGCGGTAGGTGGTGCTCTCGGTGGCCTTGACGTAGGCGAACCGCTTGCCCTGGCCCCACCAGTAGTTCCAGTCGACGTTGCCCTGGTGGCCGCTGACGTCGATGCCGTACACGACGGCCTGGGCGCTCGGGTCGGTCGGGATGGCGATGCGCCGGCCGCCGCCGCCTTCGTGCTTGGCGATCTGCGAGCCCATGGCGTGGTCTTCGACGACGGGTTCGGCCTGCGCGGCGTTGGCCGATCCGGGCGCCGTTAAGCCGAGTACCGCCAGTCCGATGCTGGTCAGGAGGGCGGTGGCAGAGCGTGCGAGGTTCTTCATCGGTGACTCCTTGAGCCAGTGCAGGGAGTTGACTCGATGGGCAGTGTGCTGCACCTCTAACCGGTTCACCAGGGTTCATGTGAATTAGTCACGAAAACGGAGCAACGCCCGGTCATCCCAGGGCGACCCGGTGCAACTGCTCGTCGTTGCCGTTGAAGACGTTCTGGTCGCCGGGGAACTGCCCGGCCGCCTGCCACTGCCAGATCGTCTCGTAGTCCCACCCGTGCGGCAGGGGCCCGAGCACGTCGGCGTAGTGCGCCACCCACAGCGGGCTCGTGTCGCCGAACCGGTCCGCCTCGCCGACGCACCGGTTCCACCAGCTCGTGGACGTGTAGATGGTCGGGTGCCTGCCGGTTCGCTGGACCAGCCGGTCGCTGAACGCCCGCACCCACGCGCCCATCGCGGCCTGGCTCAGGCCGTAGCACGTGTCGCCGTACGGGTTGTACTCCAGGTCGACCGCGCCGGGCAGGGTCTTGCCGTCGGGGGACCAGCCGCCGCCGTTGGAGGCGAAGAAGTCGGCCTGGGTGGCGCCGTCCGACCGGTCCGGCAACGCGAAGTGGTACGCCCCGCGGATCATGCCGACCTGGTAGGACCCGTTGTACTGCTGGGCGAAGTTCGGGTTGCGGTACCCGGTGCCCTCGGTCGCCTTGACGTAGGCGAACCGCGCGCCGTCCGCCCATGCCTTGGCCCAGTCGACGTCACCCTGGTGGCTGCTGACGTCCATGCCGGGCACGCCGGCGGGCCGGGACCGCGCGGTGCGGTCCCGGCCCTCGTGCTTGGCGATCTGCGAGCCGGCGAAGTGGTCCGCGGACCCCGGCGGGAGCGCTTCGGCGACGGGCACCGGCAGGAGCGTCAGCGTGATCGCCAGGGCACCCAGTCGGGTGATCAAGGTGCGCAGGCGGGTGTGCGTCGCCATGAACGCCCCATTCGGTCGGCGGTGCTGGTAAGTCCGACCCAGATCGTCAGGCCGGACGCGTGCCGCCGCATCCGCAGGATGTCACCCGTCCAGGCGCTTCAGCTCGTCCTCCGACAGCCGCAGGTGCACCGCGTCGGCCGAGTCCGAGATGCTCGCCGGCCGCGACGAACCCGGGATCGGCACGACCTGCGGCGCCTTGGCGAGCATCCACGCCAGGCACACCTGCTGCGGGCTCACGCCGTGCTCGCGGCCGATCTCGGCGAACGCGGTGAACCGCTCGCCCAGCTCGCCCGCCGCGCTCATGCCGCCCAACGGGCTCCACGGCAGGAACGCGATGTCCAGCTCGGCGCACAGCTCCAGCTCCGGTTCGCTGAAGCGGAACGCGGGCGAGAACTGGTTCTGCACGCTCGCCAGCCGGCCACCCAGGATCTCGTCGGCCTCCCGGATCTGCGCCGGGTTGAAGTTGGACACCCCGGCCAGCTTGATCTTGCCCGCGTCGAGCAGCTCGGCCAGCGCGCCGACCGACTCGGCGGTCGGCACCTTCGGGTCCGGCCGGTGGAACTGGTAGAGGTCGATCGCGTCCACGCCGAGCCGGCGCAACGACGCCTCGCACGCCGACTTCAGGTACTCGGGCCGCCCGTCGACCTCCCAACCCCCGCCGCGGGTGCGCGTGTGGCCGCCCTTGGTGGCGACCATGACGCCGTCGACACCCTTCAGCGCCTCGGCGATCAACTCCTCGTTGTGCCCGAAGTCGCTGTCGTCGGCCGAGTAGGCGTCCGCGGTGTCGATCAGCGTCACGCCCTTGTCCAGCGCGGTGCGGATGGTCTCGATCGCCTGGGCGCGGTCGGGACGGCCTTCCAGCGACATCGGCATCGCGCCCAAGCCGATGGCACTGACCTCGACTCCCCCGATTCGGCGAGTCAGCATTGTTTGACCTCCGTGTGTCGCGGTTGTGCATCACCAGCTTGGGCGGTAGGCATTAAGCTGTCCAACAGAAGAAGCTGATGCAATTCAGCAGTACGGGTGATGAATCGTGGAACTCCGGCAGCTCGAGTACTTCGTGGCCGTGGCCGAGGAGTGCCACTTCACCCGCGCCGCCCGACGCATGCATGTCGCCCAATCGGGTCTTTCCGCGTCGATCCGCGCGCTGGAGGTCGAGCTCGGCGCGCCGCTGTTCGTGCGCAGCACCCGCCAGGTGGAGCTGACCCAGGCCGGCCGGGCGCTGCTGGTCGAGGCGCGGCGCGTGCTGGGCACGATCGACGCGGCGCGGGACGCGGTGGCCGCCGTGCAGGGGCTGCTGCGCGGCACGCTGGCCGTGGGCAGCATCCAGTGCCTGCACGCCGTGCACCTGCCCGCCGTGCTGGCCCGGTTCCACGAGCTGCACCCCGGTGTGGACCTGCGGCTGCGCCAGGCGGGTTCGGGCGAACTGGTCGACCTGGTCCGCGCCGGACGCCTGGACCTCGCGTTCGTCACGTCCGGCCGGGCGGTCGACGACCTCAAGTCGTCCACGCTGTCCAGCGAACCGCTGGTGCTGGCGTGCGCGCCGGAGTTGCCGTTCGCCGAACGCGAGTCGGTGCGGCTCGCCGAGCTGGCCGGTCAGCCGTTCGTGGACTTCAACCCCGACTGGGGGACGCGTGACGACGTGGACCGCGCACTGGCCACCGCCGGCGTGGACCGCAAGGTCGCGGTCGAGGTCAACGACGTGCACTCGCTGCTCGACTTCGTCGGCTTCGGGCTCGGCGTGGCGCTGGTGCCCGCCTCGTTCGCGGCGAAGCAGACCAGGGCGAAGTTCGTGGAGCTGGTCGACGCGCCGACCGCGGAGACCGCCGTGGTCACCGCGCCGACGGTGAGCGCCGCCGCGTCAGTCCTGCTGGACATGGTCCTGGAGGCGGGCCGGGGGCTGCCCGTCGCCGGTTAGCCGCCAGCCGTCCGGGTCGTTGCGGAACGCCGTTCCCGCCAGCACTTCCAGTTCGCCGACCAGCTGCCGCGGCGGTTCGGGCGACACGTGCAGGAAGGTGCCGACCTTCGCCCCGGTGACGTTGACCTCGCGCTCGAACGTGGTGTCCTGGAACGAGATGCCGCCGTCGAACCTCCCGTCCCGGAAGTTCACGCGGCCGTGGAACCTGGCGCCGGAGAACAGCGCGGGCTTGCTCAGCACCGCCTCGCCGAACTGGGTGATCCCGTAGAACTGCGCCCGCCGGGCCACCAGCCGGCCGAACCGGCGCCCCTCCAGCCGGAAGTGCACGAGCTTCGCACCGGTCAAGTCCAGCTGGTACGGCGTCGGGTCCGGGTCGGCGCCCCAGGGCAGCAGGTCCGTGATGAGCCGTTGCGCGGTCATCCGGACGGTCATCTCCTGGTCCTCCTCCGGCGTCACCTCGCGATCCTCGCCGAAGAACGCCTGCTCCGGGTCTTCCGCCTTCTTCCCGAGGGCCGCGTGCTCGAACGGCCGCCGCAGGTACGCGCACAGCACGCTGAGCACGGTCTGCTTGTACCGGGGCGTGGTGTGCGCCAGGCCCGCGAGCACGTGCATCGCACCCACCCTGACCTGGTCGGCCTCGTTGCCCAGCAGCTCGACGGCCCGCGCGAACCGCTCGTCGGCGACCTTCTCGCTCTCCAGCTCGTGCCGCGCCTCCTCGACGCGCCGCCGCCGGTCGTTGAGCCACAGCGCGTACAGCGCCACGATCGAGCCGCCGGCCAGCCCGCCGGTCTTGATCGCCTCCGCCTTCGGCTGCTTCGGGTCGACCAGGATCAGCACGGCGGTCGTCACGACCGTCACCACCAGCGCGCCGAGCACGCTCGCCGCCAGCAACCCGCGTCCCCGCACGTCAGCTCCTGACCAGTCCGAGGCCGCTGTCCTCGCGGCGCTCCACCACCCAGCCGTCGGGCAGGGTGTTCTCGTGCTCCGGCGAGACGTACATCGCGTGCGTGCGCGCCACCGTGGGCTTGCCCAGTGCCAGGTTCAGGCCGCCGGTGAACTTCGCGCCCTCGAAGTCGATCGGCTCGGCGAACTCGCAGCCCTCGAAGCTCACCGGACCGGCGAACGACCCGCCGGCGAACTTGGTCGGGCCCAGGAACCGCGTGGCGGTGTAGTCGGCCCGCTCCGCGCAGGTGAACCGGCTGAACCAGGCCTTGCCGTGGATGGTCATGTGGTGCAGGTACAGCCGGCCGGCGCTGTCGGCGTCGGTGAACCAGGCTCCGCCGTGCACGACCACGTGGTGGAAGGAGTTCGACTGCTTCAGCTGGGCCGCCCGCAGCATCAGGTCGCCGACCTGGCGGTGGGAGATGTCGAAGTACTCCAGGTAAGCCCTGGTCAGGTCGAGGTTGTAGCGCGGCGCGTGCTCGTCGTCGGCGCGCGGCAGGAGGTCGGCGACCAGCCGTTGCGCGGTGAGCCGGACCTCCAGCTCCTCGCGGGGCCCGCCCTCGAACGGCCGCCGCAGGTAGGCGCACAGCACGTCGAGCACGGTCTGGGTGTACTCGGCGCGTGACCGCGCCAGCCCGGCCAGGGCGTGCATCGCACCCACCCGCACCTGCTCCGCCTCGTGACCGAGCAGTTCCACCGATCGGGCGAACCTCTCGTCGGCGACCCGCGACCGATCGTGTTCGGCCCGCGCGTCCTCCAGCTTCTGCCTGGCGACCTCGACCAGCTGCCGGTCCTCGTCGGTGCGGCGCCGCCGGTCGTTGAGCCACAGCGCGTACAGGGCCACCAGCGCGCCGCCCGCCAGGCCCCCGGTCTTGATCGCCTCGTTCTTCGGCGCACCGGGGTCGACGACGAACAACCAGCCCGCGACCAGCAGGAACGCCCCGATGGACCCGGTGAGCGTCGGCACCAGCAGGCTGCGCCCGCGCCGGTGCTGCACGACCAGCAGCACGGCCGCCAACGCCGAGACGACCGCGCCCGCGATCCACAGGTAGCTCACAAGGCCGTCATTCTTCCCGGTGATCAGATCAGGGGTGGGTGATTGAAGAACTCGCGCACGCCGACGGTGTGCTAACTCACCGGATTGGCCCATGATGTGGGTGTCACCGCAACGGTGGGAACACGAGCACGTTCAGAGGAGAATCCGGTGGACAGCGTGGAGCGGCCCAACTGGGCGCCGGGCGACATCGACCTGGCCCGCCCGAGCATCGCGCGGGTCTACGACTACTGGCTCGGCGGCGCGCACAACTTCGCCGTCGACCGGGCCGTCGCCGACAAGGTGCTGACCGACGTGCCGATCATCAAGACCATCGTGCTCAACCACCGCGCGTTCCTGCGGCGGGCGGTGCGGTTCATGCTCTCGCGGGGCATCCGCCAGTTCCTCGACCTGGGCTCCGGCATCCCCACGGTCGGCAACGTGCACGAGATCGCGCAGGCCACCGACCCGTCCGCCCGGGTCGTGTACGTCGACGTGGACGCCGTCGCGGTCGCGCACAGCCGGGCCATCCTCACCGGGAACGAGCTGGTGCACGTGCTGCAGACCGACGTGCGGGACGCCAAGCAGGTGCTGGCCTCGCCCGAGGTGCGGGAACTGCTGGACTTCGACGAGCCGATCGGCGTGCTGATGATCGCGCTGCTGCACTTCGTGCCGGACGCCGAGGACCCGCGCGGGATCGTCGCCGACTACCGCGAGGCCCTCCCGGGCGGCAGCTACCTGGCGATTTCGCACGCCGGGTTCGAGGAAGGCGAGTGGGACCCGGCGTGGGACGACGCGCGCAGCGTCTACAACCGCGGCGTCAGCGAGATGTGCTTCCGGCCCCAGCGCGAGGTGGAGGCCATGTTCGACGGCTTCGAGCTGGTCGAGCCGGGCGTGGCGCGGCTGCCGCTGTGGCGGCCGGAGTCACCGGACGACGTGGACGAGAGCGCGGCGCACTTCGTCAGCTTCGGTGGCGTGGGGCGGAAGGCCTGATGAACGGCCTGGACGCCGGTCGCGCGCCGGGCACGGCAGTCGACCGCGTGCCGCGACCGGCCGTATCCTCTCGGTTGTGGCGGTAGGCCGACGGACATGACGGAACAGGTTGACCATCGGGTGGCAGCACCGGGCCGATCGAACCTCGACCCCGCCGTACTGGCCGGGGCGGAGTCCTTCGCCCGGACCTGGGCGACCGCCGTCATCGGCAGCAGCTACGTGCCCATGACGCGGACCGAGGTCGCCGAGCACCTCCAGGCGTTGACCGAAGTGCTGGTGCACGCGCTGCACGCCAGCCCGTTCCGCACCGCGCCCGGCTACGAGATCGGCGCCCGCCTGGTCGAGGCCCACTTCACCGGCACGGACACGCTCGGCCGCACCGTCCAGCTGCTCGGCGACGACCTGCTCGGCGAGCTGGGCATCCAGCCGGACGAGCTGATGCGCTCGCGGCTCGCGGCGTTGCAGGGCGCGTTGGCCGCCGGCTACGCCCGTGCGCTGCGCGAACGCACGCTGGCCGAGCAGGAGGCGATCCGCGCGGCCGTGCTGGACGCCCGTGACCAAGCCGAAGCCGCGCTGCGCGCGTCCGAGGCGCGGTTCCGGGCGATGTTCACCGAGGCCGCGATCGGCATCGGCATCGCCGACATCGAGGGCCGGATCCTCGACGTGAACCAGTCGTTGCAGGACATGCTGGGCTTCAGCGTCGAGGAGATGCGGCAGTACAACATCCGCGACCTGATGCACCCCGAGGACGGCGGCAGCGTCTGGCGGCTGTACGACCAGCTCACCGCGGGCGAGTGCGACCACTACCGGGCCGAGAAGCGGTTCCGCCGGGCCGACGGCGAGCAGGTGTGGACGCACCTGACGCTGTCGCTGGTGCGCGACGACCACGGCGACCCGCAGTACCAGGTGGCGATGATCGAGGACGTCACCGACCGCCACCTGCTGCAGAACCGGCTGCGCTACCAGGCGTTGCACGACCCGTTGACCGGGCTGCCGAACCGCGCGCTGTTCCTGGAACGCCTCGGCCGCGTGTTCAACAACAAGGCACGCCACCGCGCCGGCCTGTGCTACCTGGACCTGGACGGGTTCAAGGTGATCAACGACAGCCTCGGCCACGACATCGGCGACCAGCTGCTGGTCGAGGTGGGGCGGCGGCTGGACCACTCGGTGTCCGGCGAGGGCAAGCTGGTCGCCCGGATGGGTGGCGACGAGTTCGTCATCCTGGTGGAGGGCTCGCAGGACACCCAGGACATCGTCAACGTCGCCGACCGGGTGCTGCGCGAGCTGGAGTCGCCGATCCGGATCGGCGGGCACGAGCTGACCGTGTCGGCGTCGATCGGCATCGTGGAGCGCGCGCTGTCCGGCACCACGGCGGCCGACCTGATGCGTGACGCGGACATCACGCTGTACTGGGCGAAGGCGGACGGCAAGTCGCGCTGGGCGCTGTACAACCCGGAGCGCAACGCCAAGGAGGTCGCCCGGTTCACCCTGTCGGCGACGATGCCGGCGGCGCTGGAGCGCGACGAGTTCTACGTGGACTACCAGCCGCTGGTGCGGCTCGAGGACAGCACCGTGGTCGGCGTGGAAGCGCTGGTGCGCTGGCAGCACCCCGAGTTCGGGCGGCTGGCGCCGGACCGGTTCATCGAGCTGGCCGAGGAGACCGGGCTGATCGTCCCGCTGGGCCGGTGGGTGCTGCGGCGGGCGTGCGAGCAGGCGCGGCGGTGGCTGGAGGAGTTCGGCGACGCCGCCCCGTTCGTGTCGGTGAACCTGGCCGTGCGCCAGTCCCGCGATCCCGAGCTGGTGCGCGACGTGAAGCGGATCCTGGACGAGTGCGCGCTGCCGCCGCACCACCTGCAGCTGGAGCTGACCGAGAGCGCGATCATGGGCACCGCCGACGAGCCGCTGGAGGCGCTGCGGGCGTTGTCGGAGATGGGCGTGCGGATCGCGATCGACGATTTCGGCACGGGCTACTCGAACCTGGCCTACCTCAAGCACCTGCCGGTGCACGAGCTGAAGATCGCGGGCTCGTTCATGGAGGGCCTGCGCGCGGCGGACGAAGAGGACGCGGTGGACGTCCAGATCGTCTCCACGCTCGTGCAGCTGGCGCACGCGCTGCAACTGGGCGTCACCGCGGAAGGCGTGGAGACACCGGCCCAGGCCAAGCGCCTGCACCGCATCGGCTGCGACACGGGCCAGGGCTGGTTCTTCGCCAAGCCGATGAAACCGGCGGACATCGACGAGCTGCTGCGCCGTTAGGGCGGTTCAAGCCCTACGCCAGGTCCACGACCACCTTCACGTCGTCGGGCTGCCGTTCCAGCGCGTCGGTGAACCGGTCGAGGGGCACGCGGCGGGTGATCAGGCCGTTCAGCCACGGCCGGCTGGCTTCGGAGAGCGCCTCGGCGGCCGCCAGGTAGTCCGGCAGGCCCGCGTTGACGGTGCCGACGATCGCCTTGTTGCCCAGCACCATGCCGTCGAACACGCCCGGGTCCAGCGGCACCGGATCGTGCTCGCCGGTCAGGCCGGCCAGCACGGTGACCGACGCGCGGCGGGCGCACTCCCAGATCAGGGGCGCGGCACCGGTGCACTCGATCGCCACGTCGACCTCGGCGGTGACCTCGGCCAGGTCCGGGTAGTACGTGGCGCCGAGGGTGGTGACCAGGTCCGGCTTGCGGCCGTCGGTGACGCGGTCGACCACGTGCACCGCCAAGCCCCGCTGCACGCCGAGCAACGCCGCCAGCAGGCCGATCGGCCCGGCACCGGTGATCAGCGCCGACCGCACCGGCAGGTGCGACCGCGCCGCCACGGCCGACGCCGTCGCCCACGCCTTGGCCACCACCGACGCGGGCTCGGTCAGCACACCCGCGTCACCCAGCGTCGGGTCGAGCTTCACCGCGAACTTCGGCGGCACGGTCCAGCGCTGCATCCCGTACCCGTCGAGCTCCTTGATGCCGCGCTCGGTGTACTTGCCGTTGCGGCAGAAGTCCCACGCGTCCACCGCGCACGCCGGGCACGGCTCCGGGTCGGGGCGGCGGACCACCCCGGCGACCAGGTCACCCGGCGCGAACTCCGGCGTGGGGCTGGAGAGCACCCGGCCCAGCGACTCGTGGAACGGCACGATGTGCTCGCGACCGGGCGGCAACCAGCCGAAACCGTCGCGGATGATCTCCACGTCGGTGCCGCACAGGCCCACCAGCAGGCCCTCCACCAGCAGCTCGCCGTCAACCGGCACGACCTCGCGGTCCACCACGCGTGACGCCGACGGCGTGCCCGGGACGACCTCTGCCGCCCTCACGCCGCACCGCTGCGGTGGCGCTCGTCGCGGGTGTGGCCGCCGAACAGCACCGCCGCGCTGTTCACCAGCGCCAGGTGGCTGAACGCCTGCGGGAAGTTGCCGCACATCCGCCCGGTGCCCGCGTCGTACTCCTCGGCCAGCAGCCCGACGTCGTTGCACAGGTCCACGAGCCGGTCGTACATCGCCAGCGCCTCCTCGCGTCGCCCGGCCAACGCCAGCGCGTCGACGTACCAGAACGAGCACGCCAGGAAGCTTCCCTCGACACCGGCCAGTCCGTCCACTTCGGACTCGCCGGGCGAGGTCTCGTAGCGGTCGACCAGGTCGCCGCGCTTGAGGACCCGGGCGATCGCGTCCAGCGTGCCGACCACGCGGTGGTCGTCGCCGGGCAGGAAGCCGACCGCCGGGATCAGCAACGTGGCCGCGTCCAGCTCGGTGCCGCCGTAGTACTGGGTGAACGCGCCCAGCGACGCGTTCCACCCCTTGGCCAGCACTTCGGCGTGCACCGCGTCACGCAGTTCGCGCCACCGTTCCACGGGACCGGGCAGCCCGTGCTCCTCCACCGCCCGCACGGCCCGGTCGAACGCCACCCACAGCATCACCCGCGAGTGGGTGAAGTGCCGGTCCGGGCCGCGCACCTCCCACAAGCCCTTGTCCGGCCGCTCCCACACCTTCTCCAGGTGCCGCATCATGCCGCGCTGCATGGCCCACGAGTCCGGTGTCTCTCCCAGCCCGCGTTCCCGCGCCAGGTGCAACGCGTCCATCACCTCGCCGTACACGTCCAGCTGCAACTGCCGGTAGGCCGCGTTGCCGACCCGCACCGGCTTCGCGCCCCGGTAGCCGGGCAGCCAGTCGACCTCCCACTCCACCAGGTGCCGCTCACCGCCGATGCCGTACATGATCTGCAGGTCCGCCGGGTCGCCCGCGACCGCGCGCAGCAGCCACTTCCGCCACGCCAGGGCCTCGCTCGTGCAGCCGAAGTTGTCCAGCGCCAGCAACGTGAACGTGGCGTCGCGCAGCCAGCAGTACCGGTAGTCCCAGTTGCGCTCGCCGCCGAACGTCTCCGGCAGCGACGTGGTCGGCGCGGCCACGATCCCACCGGTCGGCGCGTACGACAGGCCCTTCAACGTGATCAGCGACCGCCGCACCGCCTCGGCGTGCGGCCCGTCGTAGGCGATCCGGGACGACCAGCCCAGCCAGAACGCCTCGGACCGCGCCACCTCCGCCATCGCGTCCACCGGCGCGGGCGGCTCGTCCGGCGAGTACGCGAACTCCATCACCCACGACAGCCGCTCGCCCGCCGACACGGTGAACACGGCCTCGTGCGCGCGTTGACCCGGCACCCGGTACGGCAACCGGTCGCCGTACAGCGCGACCGCGGACGGCCCGGCCAGCGCCACGATGCACTCCTGCCCGTCCCGCTCACCGCGCCGCACCCACGGCACCGAGTCGGCGTAGGCGAACCGCAGCACCCACCGCAACGACATCTCGACCTGCCCGGACACGCCTTCCAGCACGCGCACCACCCGCGTGTCGGCGTCCCAGTCGTCCTGCTCGGGCGGCATGGTGTCGATCAGCCGCACCACGCCGTCCAAGGTCTCGAACTCGGTCTCCAGCACCAGACTGCCGTCCCGGTAGGACCGGCGCACCGACAGCGCCTCGCCGGTCGGCGCGATCCGCCAGTGCCCGTCGTCCTCGGTGCCCAGCAACCGGGAGAAGCACGACGGCGAGTCGAACCGCGGCATGCACAGCCAGTCGATCGACCCGTCCCGCCCCACCAGGGCCGCCGTCCTCAGGTCGGACAGCAGCGCGTAGTCCTCGATCCGTCCAGGTCCCGTGTCTCCCACCCCGCCGACCCTACGGACCCGCGTTTGCCCGCGCGCGTCGTCGCCCGCGTTGCCCGCAAGTCGTCTTGCGGGTGACGTCGATCCGATACGTTGGTGCTCATGCGCCGTGTCGTGCCGCTCATCGCCGCCCTGGCCCTGCTCGCGGGCTGCTCGCAATCCACGGACGGGAACGCCAACCCCGGTGGTCCGACGCCCACGACCACGGCCGCCGGTCAGACGTCCAAGTCGGGCAAGCCGTCCGCGACTTCGAAAGAGCCGACCAAGCGCCCGAAGACGATCAACATCGAGGGCGTCGACCCGTGCACGCTGCTGACCGAGCCGCAGCGCGCGGAGTTCGGCCTCGACCAGCCGCCGCAGCCGAGTGACGACGCACCCGGCAAGAAGGGCTGCACGATCAGCCGCTCGGACCGCCAGTACTTCGCCGGCATCGTCGCCGACACGACCGCGGGCATCGACGACTACGCGAAGTCGGAGGGCAAGGTGACCAAGCTGGAGGTCGGCGGCTTCCCCTCGCTGCTGGTCGAGGCGGACACCGCCCTCGGTCTCACCTGCTCGGTCACGGTGGACGTCTCGGACGGCCAGGTGGTCGACGTGGGCGCGTTCAGCCTGGGCGACGTCGACATCCCGACCCTGTGCCAGGTCGTGCAGCCGGTCGCGGCGGCCGTCGTGACCAATCTGAACAAGTAGAAAACTCGCCCTTTGCAGAGGGAACCGCTCACCCGCGTCATGCATCAGAGCTAAAGTCGTCACAGATGCACACGCTGGGGTATGTGCAGCACTGAGGAGGGGTGTGCCGTGTTCATCGCGGATGGTGGTGGCGGGGGAACGACGCCGACGACGCTGCCCGACTACGCCGGTGCGCAGCGGAAGTTGAGCATCGATCCCTCGGCGATCCCCGACGCGCGCAAGGTGTTCGTCGACGCGTTGAACCAGCTCGACTCGAAGCTCCGGGTGGCCGTGGCGCAGCTGAAGGCGAAGCCCTGGGCGGGCGACCCGGTGAGCAACGAGACCGCCGACCGGTTCAACCAGGACACCTTCGAAGCAGGCGACTCGGCCGGTCTGACGGCTCTGAAGGCGTACCGCGAGCAGCTCCAGGGCGTGGTCGACCAGCTCACCGCGATCGAGGCCGACTACCGGCGCGTCGAAGGCGACAACACCGCGTCCTGGGGACGCATCAACAACGGCTGACCTGCTGACCTACGCACCCGAGGGGGGCGAGCACGATGGGTGACCACCGCTGGCGCGGGTATGCCCACCCCGATCTCTACCGGATGATCAACGAGGGTCCGGGCGTTGCCGCGTCCCGGCCGCTCGAGGACTCCTGGAAGTCGTTGTCCGAGGCCCTGGGCGAGATCGACACCTCGATCAAGGAAGGGCTCACCAAGCTCGGCGCGAGCTGGGAGGGCGAGACCGCGGACACGACCACGGCCTCGCTGTCGCCCCTCGCGGCCTGGGCCGAGGACGCCCAGCAGGGTTCCAGCACGATGTTGACCTCGGCGCAGCTGCAGGCGGACTACATCGCGGACGCCCGCAAGGAGATGCCCGAGCCGGTGCCGGTGACCACCGAGGCGCCGTCCCTGGGCGACAAGATCATCGGCGGGTTGACCGGTCCCGTCGGGATGATGCACGTCATCCAGCAGCAGCAGGACCACGAGCGGCAGGAAGCGGCGCAGGACAACGCCGAGGCCAAGGCCGTCGAGGTGATGAACAACTACCAGTCCAGCAGCGAGTGGAACGCCGACACGCTGGGCAAGTTCGTCCCGCCGCCGAAGGTCGTCATCGACACCCCGCCCCCGGCGGGCGCCGGTGAGTTCAACAACTCGAGCGCGAACTACAACTCCACCCCGACGTGGACGGCGCCGAGCGACAGCGGCACCACGAAGACGTCGTGGGCGCCGCCGTCGACCGGCACGCCGGTCCCCGGCGTCGTCTCGCCGCCCGGCGGCACCACGAACCCGTCCTGGGCACCGCCGCCGACCAGCACGCCGCCGACGCCTCCGCCGACGTTCACGCCACCGGTGAACACGCCGGTCAAGCCGCCCGTCGGCCCGGTGCCGCCGCCCACGTGGACGCCGCCGAAGCCGCCGACCAGCCAGGTCCCGCCGCGGGTGCCGACCGGTCCCGGTGGGCCGCCGCGCCCGGGTCTGCCGAACAACCGGGTCCCCGGCATGCCGGGTGTGCCCGGCCCCAACGGCATGCGTCCCGGTATGCCCGGCATGGGCGGTGTGCCCGGTTCCGGCATGCCCGGCGCGGGTGTGCCCGGCGGTAGCAACCCGGCCGGCTTGCCCGGTCGTGGTGGCGTGCCCGGTGCCGGTGGCTTCGGTCCCGGCGCGGGTGGCCCCGGCGCGGGTGGCCCCGGCGCCGCGGGTCGTCCCGGTGCGGGCGGTCCGGGCATGGCCGGTGGGATGGCAGGCGCGCAGGGCGGCAACGGCGAGGACGACATCGAGCACAAGGCAGCCGACTACCTGGTCGAGACGAACGACGTGTTCGGCGACGACCGGCTCGTCGCGCCGCCCGTGATCGGGGAAATGCCGCAGTAAGGGATCCACCGGCACGGGCTCGCGTCGACCACGGCGCGGGCCCGTGTCCGGTGTTCAGGGGACGGGGATGTCGGTGACGTATTTCGGGGGGCCCGCGGAGCGGGAGCCGATCGAGCTTTCCGCCGAGGAGTTCGACGTGCTCTGGGAGCGCCTCGACCTCGGCCAGATGCCGTTGGTGATCAAGGTGCCGTCGCCGGGCAAGACCCACGCCGAGCGCGCCGACCTGGAACGACGCGTCTGGCAGGGCATCGGCGCACGCGGTCTCGGCGGTCCGACCGGGCTGCACCCGGAGCTGGACTACCTGCTGCGGCTGTTCAGCAGGCCCGAGCGCGAGGTCGACGGCCGGGTGTGG
>NZ_LWLC01000001.1:630177-653127 GCF_001905065.1 Saccharothrix sp. CB00851 | reverse complement strand
GCGTCCGGGTGCTGGCCGTGGCCAACGGCGACGAGGGCGCGGTGGCCACCCTGACCGACAACCGGCTCACGTTCCGGCGCGCGGCGGGCAGCGGCCTGCCGACGGCGGTGCTGGGCGCGCTGCCCGCGCACCCGGCAGGCACCGGGCACTCGGTCACCATGCCCAGCGCCGACCTGGAGGCCGCGGTCAAGAAGTCCGACGGTTCGCCCAAGAGCCTGGAGAACTCGCTGCGCGCCCACGGCGTGCGCCAGGAGGACGCCACCGCGCTGGTGAAGATGTTCACCGGGCTCGTGCACACCGGCAACTTCGGCGCCGCGGCCCGCGACAAGTACGGCAAGCGGTGCCGACCGGACCGGGTGGTCGCGTTCTTCGACACCGAGGAAGGCCGCTACCTGCAGCAACGGCGGGCGTCGAACGGGTCGGTGCCGTGGAGCACGTTCAGCCCGACCGACTCGCGCCGGCTCGCCCACCAGGTCGAGGAACTGCTCTCCGAAGCGGTGCGCGCCGCCAGGATCTGAGGCCGCCGCACCGATCACCTGACCGGCGCCGATAGCCTGGCCCGATGCCGTCCAAGCCCGTTGACCCCCACGAGGTGCGCGCCGCGGTCGAGGCCGTGCTGCCCTGGCTCGCCGGGGAGGCGGAGCGGCCGGAACGCCCCGTGCTGGCGGCTGCCGTGCGGCTGAGCCTGCGGACCCTGGAACAACTCGCGCCGGGCCGCAGCGTCGAGGTGCGCGTCCCACCGTTCGCCGCCGTGCAGTGCGTGGCGGGCCCCCGGCACACCCGCGGCACCCCGCCGAACGTGATCGAGACCGACCCGCGCACGTGGCTGGAACTGGCCGTGGGCAGGCTCGGGTGGGCGGACGCGGTCGAGGGCGCCAAGGTCACCGCCTCCGGCAGCCGGGCCGATCTCTCAACCCTGCTCCCGGTGCTCCGCTTCTAGCTAAGCTCGATCGCGTGAAGGCGCTCAAGGCGTGTCTCGCCACCCTCGCGGTCGGAACCCTCCTCGTCGGTTGCGGCAGCAGCGAGTGGTCCGGTCAGGTCCGGTTCAAGGTCAGCGAGATCAAGCCGGACGAAACCCTCGTCAACGGTGCGACGTGGCCGGGGAGGGTGTCCCTGGAACTGGACCAGGACCAGCCGGACGGCGCCGCGCCGATCACCGTCGCCTGGGCCAAGCTCACCGACGTCCCGACCGGCACTGCTGTCGGCGATGTGCTGGTCTGCACGGTGAACCAACGCGACGACAGCAAGTTGGACGACGCCGAACCAGTGCAGAACATCGGTCCGTGCAAGCAGCCGTGAACCGCTTTCTCGTGAAGGTGTACCAGTTCCCGGAGGGGATCAAGGTCGGTGACCGCGCGGTGTGCTCGGTGCGGCAGTCCGACCAGAGCGGCTTCGACCAGGAAGGCGTCCAGACCGATGTCGGGCCCTGCCGCCTGCGCTGACTAGAACCAGGACCCGACGGTCTTGTCCCAGGCCTTGCCGACGCCCTCCACCGCGTCACGGCCGAGTTCGACCACGTCACCGACACCGCCTGCGACCACGTCCACGGTGTCGTTGACGACCTCCTTGCCCGTGTTGAGCAAGCCGGTGCCGGCGTCGGACCAGTTGCCGTTCACCGCGTCACGGCCGGCGTTCCAGAGCCCGGTCCCGGCGTCGACGGCCAGGTCCGCCGCACCGACGGCCGTGCCGCCGACGAAGTCCACCACCGGGCCGACACCCGGGATGTGCGAGCCGGGCAGTGACGGGCCGAGTGGGTTCTCGTCCCAGTCCTGCGAGGTCACCGAAGCGCCGTCGCCGGTCGCGATCCGGGCCAGGTTCTGGACCGACTCCGAACCGGGGGTGTAGTACTCGGAATGTGCGCCGAGCGCGGAGGTGCCGTCGGTGGTGCCGAAGGTTCGCGCGCCGAACCGGTCGTCGTAAGGGCCGATCGAGGAGCCGTCCTCGGTGAACCAGCTGGAACTGGTGCCCTGCACGACCGGGTCGTGCTCGGTCGCGCCGACGTAGACGTGTCCGGGACCGGCCGAGAGCTGGTTGACGTTCGACGCGCCCACGCCGGGTGAGCCAACGAACGCGATGTCGTCCGCGGCCAAGCCGTTCATGCCCGCGTAGCCGACCGTGGTGGAGCCGTAGGAGTGGCCGATCACGGTCACGTGCGGGTCGTTGCCCGCGGCCTCGGCGGCGGCGCGGTAGCCGTTGACGTCGGCGACGAGGTTCGCGCCGCCCTCGCGGGCCTGCGCCGGGTTGTCGACCTCGCCGATCGCCCAGCCGGGCGCGTCGTAGCCGAGCCACTGGATGGTGGCGTTGCCGTTCGCGCCCATCGCCTCACGCAGGTTCGCCGCCTGTCCGACGGAGAAGCTGTCGAGCGTCGAGCCGGTGCCCGGGACGGCGACCGCCAGGTTGTTCGCCGTGTCCGGATCGCCGAACGCGATGGCCATGCCGCCGTCGCCGCGGGGGCCGTACGGGTCGTAGGCCAGCACGCGAACATCGCTTTCGGGCCAGCCCTTCGACCTTGCCAGCTCGGCCGCCTGGTTGACGCTGCTCTGGGCCTTCTCGGCGTTCTCGGCCTTGGTGGCCGCTTCCTGGCGCTGCTCGCTGAGCGACGCGTACTGCTCGTCGTTCATGAGCTTGGCCATGTCTTCGGAGTTGTCCGGGTCGAGGCCCAACTCCTGCGCCCGTGCGGCCATCTGCGCGTCGAGCTGGTCGCGCTGCGCGCCGAAGCGCTGGAGGTCATCGGCGATCCGGGCCCGGTTGGCCTGGTCCAGGACGCCGGACGGGAGGCCGCGCAGTTGGCCCAGTTCCTGGAACTTGGTGCGCAGCAGCTCGTCCTGCTGCTCCTTGGTCAGCGACTTCCACCAGGCGGCGACCTGCTTGGGGTCGGTGCCGGGACCGGGCACGGTGGCCGTGGTGCGCATGGCCGCGACGGCGGTGTTCCAGCCCGGGTCCTTGGCCGCCGTCTCCTCGAAGCCGGGGCGGACCTTGGTGAGAGCGGCGGCGTACGAGCGCAGGACGCGTTCGTAGCCGGTCTTGACGTTGTTGAGCTGCTCGTTGACGCGGTTGGCCAGCTCGCGGGTCTGGGTCTCGTCCAAGGCGGGCGAGCGGCCGCGCCAGAAGTCGATCAGCTGGTCGGCGCTGCCGCGCATCTGCGTGTAGGCGCGGGAGGCGGCCTGGACGATGTCGGCGCCGGCGCCCAGCCGCTCACCGGCCACGGTCGCGGACTTGGTGGACAGCTCGGCGCGGGCGCCGAAACCGGTCGCGGCGTTGCCCTTCCAGGTCGAGGTCGCCGTGCTGCCGCCCGCGGAGACGGCCTGGCCCGCGCGGCTGACGGCGCTCATCGCACCGGTGATCGGGTCGGCGGCGGCGGCGACGCGGCCCGCGTCGCCGGCGGCCAGCTGCCCGTACAGGACCTCGGGGTCGGTGTAGCTCACGCCATGCCCCCTTCGATGCCGCGGAACGAGGAGTGCGAGTCGTCGTCCGCGTGCTGGTAGGAGTCGGCGTTCTCGTTGAGGCCGTCGCCGGCGTCGCGGTACCAGGCGCTGCCCCGGCGCAGGTCGTCGGACTGCTCGCCGGACCACTTGGCCAGCGCGTCGACGAACTCCGCCGCCGCGGGCACCTGCCCGAGCGCGTCCGCGTCCAGCCTGAGCATGGAGATCATCTCAGCGCCGTCGCCGGTCGCGTCGGCGCCCTCGTGGAACTGCTTGGACGCCGCGCGCAACGTCTCTGGTTGCACACCGAACACGATTCCCCGCCCTTCGTGCCGCTAGCCGCTGGCAATGCGACGCGCGTTCATCCTTCCCGGTTCCCTCTCCCCACGGGTCAAGAAGGGCGAGAAATCCGCCCGTTGGTGATCACTCGAAGGTGATCTTGCCTGCGTCGAACGCCAGTTCGACCATTGACACATGACATTTTTCCTGCCGGTATCCAGAATCCTGAGCTATCACGACTTCCGCGTGACGATGGATGTGCTGCGCGGCTTCCTCATGCGCCTGCTCGTCAGGCCGCTGTCCGGTCCGCGCCACCGCGCGATCACCGCGCGGCAGATCCGTTGGCACCGTTGGAAAACCGGTCTCTACTACTACCTCGGGAGCGGCCTGCTCGACGACTGCGCGGGCTTTCCGCGACCACCCGCGTTGCCCAAGCGCGAAGTGCGCAGCCCGCGTGCGTGGCGCGCGCTGCACCCACCACCACGAATGGCCCAGTCCAAGGCCCTGGTGCGGCCCGTCGATCGCGAGCGGGCCGCGCGGCCGACCCGGGAAATCGCGTACGCGTTGCCGAACGCCGTGGCGCACGAGATCGCGGTGGAACCCGAGGTGTGGCCCGACATGTGGCCCCAGGCGGCACCCGAGCCCTGGACCGAGGAGTGGGTCGAGCCGGCCGAGAGCTTCACCGGCCACCTCGAGGAGTTCGCCGCCACCCCGCCCGCCGTCGCCTGCTCGGGCGGAGGCCGCCACGCGTTGCGCGAGCCCGCGCTCGCCCGGTACGTCGACGACCGGCCCGGTGTGGGCGAGGCCGTGTTCGCGCACTCCACGGCCGACAGGCCGAGCGGCGCCCGACACGCCGCCGACACCGCCGACGACGAGGACACCGCGCAGCTCTGGGAGTTCGAGGTCGGCGACCTGGCCCGCTGGTGGGACGAGGCCGCCGAACGGCTCGACGCGGCGGCCCGGGACGAGGTGCGCAACCGGCCGTGGTGACCGGACCGCCCGGCCATCCGAGGGCACCGCCGGCCGCGCGCCTGCGTCGGTTGGGGGGAAGGTCGGCCTTCGGCCACCGGGACAAGCACCGGTGCGGCACGATGGCCGCGCAGCGATCGACTTCAAGCGGGAGGCTGGACGTGCCTGGAGGTTGGACCACCCAGCGGTGGACCGAGGTCTTCACCGCGCAGGCGGGGATGTTCCGGGCGGCGGTCGGCAAGGCCGACCCCGCCGCCAAGGTGCCCAGCTGCCCCGGCTGGACGTTCACCGACCTGACGCTGCACGTCGGCAGGTTCCTGGAGACGTCGCTGGAGTACCTCCGCACCGGCAGCCGGGTCCAGCTCCGCCTGCCGAGCCCACCGGCCGACGTGGTGCCGCTCGAGTACCTGGACGCGCAGCTCGCCAAGGCCGCCGAGCTGCTGCCGTCCACCCCGGGCAACCGGGCGGCCTGGACGTTCTCGCCGTCGGCGCCGGACCTCGCGTGGGTCTGGCACCGGCGCATCGCGCACGAGCTGGACCTGCGCCGCTGGGACGCCCAGGCGGCACTGCGCGAGCTGGTGGTGGGCGACGCGGACTTCGCCGTCGACGGCATCGACGAGGCGCTGACCACCCTGCTCGCCGCCAAGTACGCCACCGACGTGCCGCCGACCACCAAGGGCACGGCGCTGGTGCAGCTCACGGACGTGCCCGAGGCGTGGGTGGTGACGTTCGCGCCGGGCGTCGTGCCGGAGGTGCGGGCGGCCTGGCCGGGCGAGGAGACGGACCTCCAGGTCACCGGTGAGGCGCAGCTCGTGCACTACGGGCTGTGGGGCCGCCTGCCGCTCAAGCACACCGGTGACGAGCGGGTCTGGTACGCGCTCAAGCTCGACTGACCGCCCGGTGAAGGTGCGTTTGGTCACGTCGGAGGGGGTCTGATGGGGGTCCTACCGCCCCCATCAGCCTTACACTCGGTGGTGCAGCCCGACCCTCGTCGCTAGGGAGCAACCCGGTGGTCACCGACCATTCAGCAACCGGCCGCACTGACCCCGACACCCAGGAAGAACGCGAACCCCGCGAGGAATGCGGCGTGTTCGGCGTGTGGGCACCCGGCGAAGAAGTCGCCAAGCTCACCTACTACGGCCTCTACGCCCTGCAGCACCGAGGCCAGGAAGCCGCCGGCATCTCGGTCGGCGACGGCAGTCAGGTGGTGGTCTTCAAGGACCTCGGCCTGGTCAGCCAGGTGTTCGACGAGCAGGTGCTGCAGTCGCTGCGCGGCCACGTCGCCGTCGGCCACTGCCGCTACTCCACCACCGGTTCCACCACGTGGGAGAACGCGCAGCCGACGTTCCGCACCACGGCCACCGGCTCGGGCCTGTCGCTGGGCCACAACGGCAACCTGGTCAACACCGCCGAGCTGCTGGCCAAGGCCCGCGAGGTGGGCGTGGACACCAGCCACGGCGCCACCACGGACTCCGACCTGGTGTGCGGCCTGCTCGCCGCCCAGGCCGCCGACATCGGCATCGAGCAGGCGGCCATGCAGCTGCTGCCGACCCTGCGCGGCGCGTTCTGCCTCACGTTCTCCGACGAGTCCACCCTGTACGCGGCCCGCGACCCGCAGGGCGTGCGGCCGCTGGTGCTGGGCCGGTTGGAGCGCGGCTGGGTCGTCGCGAGCGAGACGGCGGCGCTGGACATCGTCGGCGCGTCGTTCGTCCGGGAGGTCGAGCCGGGTGAGCTGATCGCGATCGACGAGAACGGCCTGCGGTCGAGCCGGTTCGCCAACCCCGAGCCCAAGGGCTGCATCTTCGAGTACGTCTACCTGGCCCGCCCGGACACCACGATCGCCGGCCGCTCGGTGCACGCCACCCGCGTCGAGATCGGCCGCCGGCTGGCCGCGGAGCACCCGGTGGAGGCCGACCTGGTCATCCCGGTGCCCGAGTCCGGCACCCCCGCCGCCATCGGGTACGCGCAGGCCAGCGGCATCCCGTACGGCTCGGGCCTGGTCAAGAACGCCTACGTGGGCCGCACGTTCATCCAGCCGTCGCAGACCATCCGCCAGCTGGGCATCCGGCTGAAGCTGAACCCGCTGCGCGACGTGATCCGGGGCAAGCGCCTGGTCGTGGTGGACGACTCGATCGTGCGCGGCAACACGCAGCGCGCCCTGGTCCGGATGCTGCGCGAGGCGGGCGCGGTCGAGGTGCACGTGCGGATCGCGTCGCCGCCGGTCAAGTGGCCGTGCTTCTACGGCATCGACTTCGCCTCCCGGGCCGAGCTGATCGCGAACGGCCTGGACACCGACGGCATCCGCCGGTCGGTGGGCGCGGACTCGCTGGGCTACGTGTCGCTGGAGGAGCTGATCGCGGCCAGCGAGCAGCCGAAGACGCGGCTGTGCTGCGCGTGCTTCGACGGCGACTACCCGATCCCGCTGCCCGACGACGCGCTGATCGGCAAGCACCTGCTCGAAGGCATCCGCGGCGTCGCGGGCTCGGCGACCCCCGTCCTGACGAACGGGTACGGTGCCGAAGACGCCCTGCAACGCCCCTGAGTTGCCGGCCGAGCCGGGCGCCTGCCCGGATGACACAGATGCCCTGAAATGTGGATGCCCGGAATCGTGGAGCACAGAGACGTGACGGACAGCGCCAAGGCGACCTACGCCGCAGCTGGAGTAAGCATCGAAGCCGGCGACGAGGCGGTGGAGAAGCTCAAGCCGTGGGCGGCCAAGGCGCAGCGTCCCGAGGTGCTCGGCGGCATCGGCGGCTTCGCGGGGCTGTTCCAGCTCAAGCTGGACCGCTGGAAGGAGCCGGTGCTCGCGTCGTCGACCGACGGCGTCGGCACCAAGATCGCGGTCGCGCAGGCGTTGGACAAGCACGACACGGTCGGTATCGACCTGGTCGCGATGGTCGTGGACGACCTGGTCGTCTGCGGTGCCGAGCCGCTGTTCATGCAGGACTACATCGCGATCGGCCGGGTCGTGCCGGACAAGGTCGCGGCGCTGGTCAAGGGCATCTCCGAGGGCTGCGTGCTGGCGGGGTGCGCGCTGCTGGGCGGCGAGACCGCCGAGCACCCCGGCCTGATGGGCGAGAACGACTACGACATCTCCGGCACGGGTGTCGGCGTGGTCGAGGCGTCGGCCATGCTCGGCCCGGACCGGGTGCGCGAGGGTGACGTGGTGATCGCCATGGGCTCCTCCGGCCTGCACTCGAACGGGTACTCCCTGGCGCGGCACGTGCTGCTGGACATCGCCCGGATGCCGCTGGAGGGTCACGTCGAGGAGTTCGGCCGCACCCTCGGCGAGGAGATGCTGGAGCCGACCCGCATCTACGCCAAGGACTGCCTGGCGCTGGCCGCCGAAGCGGAGGTGCGCACGTTCGCGCACGTCACCGGCGGTGGCCTGGCCGCGAACCTGGCCCGCGTGCTGCCCGAGGGCCTGCGCGCCGACCTCAACCGCGGCACCTGGACGCCCGCACCCGTGTTCGCCCTGATCGCGCAGCGCGGCCGGGTGGAGCGCGAGGAGATGGAGAAGACGTTCAACATGGGCGTCGGCATGGTGGCCGTGGTCGCGCCCGAGGACGTCGACCGCGCCCTGGCCGTGCTCACGGCCCGCCACGTGCCCGCGTGGGTGCTGGGCGACGTGGTCCGCTCCGACGAGCCGGGCGTCGCCCTGGTCGGCGACCACCCGCGGTTCTAGCTCCGGGCAGCAACCTCCGGCGGTCGCCGATCCGTACTAAGCGGCGACCGAGGAGGGGGCCCGAGTGGACCGCGACCGTGAGTTCGACGAGTACGTCGACGCCCGCGCACTGGTGATGCGGAGGACCGCGTACCTGCTGTGCGGCGACTGGCACCGCGCCGAGGACCTAGGTGGAGTCGGCACCGGACTTCCCGGGCGTGCCTTTCGCGGTCACCTTGAAGCTGCCGGACGGCAACACGCTGATGGCGTCCTCCGTGGGAACCGAGGACCGCAGCAACGGGCCGTACACCCGGTCGCCCGGTGCGGCCGGTGAGCAGCCGCTGACGATGGACGAGGTGGTAAAGCTCGCGACCGTGCCCGGGTTGACGTTCTAACCTGTGGGGGTGGCCGACGACCTGACCGTGACGCGGACGCTGGTGATCCCGGCGGCCGAGTTGAGCGAGCGGTTCTCCCGGTCGTCCGGTCCCGGTGGCCAGGGCGTGAACACGGCGGACAGCCGGGTCGAGCTGAGCTTCGACCTGGCTGCCTCGCCGTCCGTGCCAGGGTGGTTGCGCGCCCGGATGCTCGGCCGGTTGGAGAAACGCCTGGTGGACGGTGTGCTCACGGTCGCCGCGAGCGAGCACCGGGCGCAGCTGCAGAACCGCCTCGCGGCCCGTGAACGGCTGGCCCGAATGCTGCGTGACGCCGCCGCCGCGCCGCCGCCGGTGCGCCGTCCGACCAAGCCGACCAAGGGCTCGAAGGAACGTCGCATCGCGGAGAAGAAGCGCCGCGCCCAGACGAAACAGGGCCGGCGCGGCGGCGGTTGGGACTAGCGTCCCGTGGCGTGACCGAGCCTGACTTCCTCACCATGGCGCGCACCGCCTACGACACCGTCGCCCACAGCTACGCCGACCTGGCGCGCGACCTCCTCGCGGAGATCCCGGCGGACCGGGCGGTGCTCGGCCTGTTCGCCGAGCTGGTGAGCGGACCGGTCGTGGACATCGGCTGCGGTCCCGGTCGGATCTCCGGTCACCTCAAGCGGCTGGGTGTCGACGTGTCCGGCGTCGACCTGTCGCCGGAGATGGTCGCCGTGGCCCGCCGCGAGCACCCGGACGTGCGGTTCGAGGTGGGTTCGATGCTCGACCTCGACCTGCCGGACGGCTCCCTGGGCGGCGCGCTGGCCTGGTACTCGGTGATCCACGTGCCGTGGGAGGAGCACCCGGCGGTGTTCGCCGAGTTCCACCGCGTCCTCGCGCCCGGCGGCCTGCTGTTGATGGCGTTCCAGGTGGGCGACGAGGTCCGCCGCTACGAGCAGGGCTACGGGCACGACATCCTGCTGGACGTGTACCGGCTGAACCCCGACCGGGTGCTCGGCCAGCTCGCCGAGGCCGGGTTCGAGCCGCACACCCGGCTGGAACGGCAGCCGGCCGACCCGAAGTGGGAGAAGACCCCGCAGGGTTACCTGATCGTGCGCAAGATCGGTCAGCCCAGCCAGACGTAGAGGCGTTCCGGCCGGCCGGTGCCGCCGTACTTCAACCGCACCTCGGCCTTGCCGGTGCTCACGAAGTGCTCCAGGTACCGGCGGGCGGACACCCGGGCCAGCTCGGTGGCGTCCGCGCACTCGCCGGCCGTCACCGGGCGTTCCCGCAGCACGCGTTCGACCAGCGCGGCGGTCTGCGCGGTCAACCCCTTCGGCAGCACGGGAGCGCTGCGCGGCCGGGCGCCGAACACCTGGTCCACGTCCGCCTGACCGGCCGACGCGAGCTGGTCCAGCCGCCGGTCCAGCGCGGCGAAGTGGGCCAGCTGGTCGCGTAGCGCCGCGTACTCGAACGGCTTGATCAGGTAGTCCTCGGCCAGCTCGGCCGCCACACCCGGTCCGGAGTCCCGGACCACCACGACGACCTCGCCGGGCGTCGAGCGCACCGACACCTCGATCCACCCCTGTTCCGCCAGCGCGTCCAGCGCGTTGTCCACCAGGTTCCCGATCACCGTGACCAGGTCGGTCGACAGCGCCTCCTCCACCGCGCCGAGCGAGCTGTCCGGCGCCATCCGCAGCGCGATGCCGCGTTCGGCGGCGAGGCTGGACTTGGCGATCAGCAGCGCCGCCACCGCCGGGTCGGCGACCTTCGAGCCGACTTCCGCGCGCCACTCGCCCTGCGCGGTGTTGATGCGGCTGATGAACCCGCGCACCTCGTCGTACTCGCCCAGCTCGACCAGGCCCGCGATGGTGTGCAGGCGGTTGCTGAACTCGTGCGCCTGCGCCCGCAGCGTGTCGGTGGCGTGCCGGTTCGCGTCCAGCTCGTCGCGCAGCGTGGTCAGCTCGGTGCGGTCACGAAGCGTGACCACGGCGCCGTGGACGTCGAGCGGCATGTGGTTGAGGGTGAGCACCCGGCCGCCGGTGAGCGCGAGCTGGTCCACGCCGGTGGCCCGGCCGGTCAGCACGTCGCGCAGCCGTTCGTCCAGGTCCAGTTCGGTCACGGAGCGGCCGACGGCGTCCGGCGGCAGTGCCAGCAGGTCACGGGCGTGGTCGTTGACCAGCGTGATCCGGTGCTGCGGGTCGAGGGCGACGACGCCTTCCTTGATGCCGTGCAGCAGTGCCTCCCGGTACTCGACCAGCGCGGTGATCTCGTGCGGTTCCAGGCCCAGCGTCTGGTTCTTCACCCGCCGGGCGAGCAGCAGCGACCCGGTGACGCCGATGACCAGCGCCACGCCGAGCAGCCGCAGCGCGTTGTCCGGCGAGTCCAGCACACCGTCCCAGAACCCCGGCGCCTGCCGCCCGGCCGCGACCAGCCCGATCACCGCGCCGCCGTCGCCGATCACCGGTACGTGCGCCACGGTCGCGCCACCCAGCTCGCCCACCCACGACCGGCCGTGCAACGCCGTGCTGCCGCCGAGGTCGAGCGGTTCGCCGACCTGGCTCGGGTCCGGCGAGGTCAGGACCTCGCGGTCGGGATCGGTGATGATCACGTAGCTGGCGCCGGACAGGCTGCGGGCGCTCTCCGCGAACGGCGCCAGCGCGTAGTGCCGCAGCGGGTCGGCCAGCGACGCCCGCACGCCCGCCGTCGCGGCCACGTCCTCGGCCACGGACAGCATCCGGCGTCCCTCGGTCGTGCGGAAGTTGTTCCCCGCTTGGACGACCGACAGCACGCCCACCGCGCACAGCAGCGCCACGACCACTACCAGTTGCCACACGAGCAGCTGACGGGCCAGCGATCCGCGCGTACCCATCAGCACCTCCCGGTGACCACAAAGAACAAAAGAACCCTTAGGCGCGCAAGCGGGACTTCTCTGTTTACACGAGTGCAACATGTCCAACCACGCGGAAGAGAGGCGGGGATCACAGTGCGGATCAGGAACTGGCTCGCGGTCGTCGGCGCGTTGGCGGTCGTCGTCCTCGTGCCGCCGCTGCTGACGTCCGGCGCGGACACCACGGCGTCGTTGCGCAGCCTGCGCGTGCTGGTGCCGAACGCGCCGGGCGGCGGTTACGACGTCACCGCGCGCACCGCCGCGAAGGCGATGGAGGACGCGGAGCTGATCCGCAACACCGAGGTGTTCAACCTGCCCGGCGCGGGCGGCACGGTCGGGCTCGGCCGCACGGTCAGCGAGCGCGGCAACGGCAAGCTCGTCATGTCGATGGGCCTCGGCGTGGTCGGCAGCGTCTACACGAACAAGGCGCCGTCGTCGCTGCTGGACACCACGCCGATCGCGAAGCTCATCGAGGAACCGGACATCGTCGTGGTCGGCAAGGACTCGCCGTACCGGACGCTGGACGAGCTGGTCCGGGCCTGGAAGGCGGACCCGGGCGCGGTGACGGTCGGCGGCGGTTCGTCGCCCGGCGGGCCGGACCACCTGGCGCCGATGCTGATCGCCAAGGCGGTCGGCCTCGACCCGCGGGCGGTCAACTACATCCCGTTCGACGGGGGCGGCGAGCTGCTGGCGTCGGTGCTGGGCGGCAAGGTCGCGTTCGGCGTGTCCGGCGTCGGCGAGTACCGCGACCAGATCGAGGCCGGGCAGATCCGGGTGCTGGCGGTGACCAGCGGGTCGCGGCTGTCCGGTGTGGACGCGCCGACGCTGCGCGAGTCCGGGGTGGACGTCGAGTTCAACAACTGGCGCGGCGTGGTCGCGCCGCCGGGGATCTCCGACGCCGACCGGGCCCGGCTGGTGGACCTGTTCACCGACCTGCACGGCACGCCGCAGTGGCGCGAGGCGTTGGCGCGCAACGGCTGGACGGACGCATTCGCGCCCGGCGACGAGTTCGGCGCGTTCCTGCGCGCGGAGAACGACCGGGTGGCGACCGTGCTCAAGGACCTGGGGCTGGCATGAGTGGAGGGTTGGGCGTGCACAAGGCGGTGAACGCGGTGAACAGGCCCTGGAGCCGGGCGTGGCTGCGGGAACGCTCGGAGCTGGGCGTGTCGGCGGTGCTGGTCGGGTTGGGCGTGCTGGTCCTGGTCGACGCGAACCGGATCCACACCGACTTCGCGCAGCGCGGCCCGGTGGGGCCGAAGGCGGTGCCGGTGGTGGTCGGCGTCGGGTTGCTCGTGGTCGCCGCGCTGCTCGCGCGGGACGTGCTGCGCGGTGGGCGCGGTGAGGCCGAAGGCGGCGAGGACGTCGACCTGTCCGCGCCCGCCGACTGGCGGACCGTGCTGCTGCTGTGCGGCGCGTTCCTGGCCAACGCGGCGCTGATCGGGGTGGTCGGCTTCCCGATCTCCGGGGCGATCCTGTTCTGGGGCGCGGCGTACGCGCTGGGCAGCCGGGACTTCGTGCGCGACCCGCTGCTCGCCGCCGGGCTGTCGGTGCTGACGTTCGTGCTGTTCAACAACCTGCTGGGCGTGCCGCTGCCCGGTGGGCCGCTGGTGGGGATGTTCTGACGTGGACTCGTTGAACAACCTGCTCGAGGGATTCGCGACCGCGTTGACGCCGACGCACCTGGCGTTGGCCGCGTTGGGCGTGCTGCTGGGCACGGCGATCGGCGTGCTGCCGGGCATCGGTCCCGCGATGGCGGTGGCGCTGCTGCTGCCCGTCACCTACGGCCTGGAGCCGACCGGGGCGTTCATCATGTTCGCCGGCATCTACTACGGCGGCATGTTCGGCGGCTCGACCACGTCGATCCTGCTCAACACGCCGGGTGAGAGCGCGGCGGTGGTCGCGGCGATCGACGGCAACCCGATGGCGCGCAAGGGGCGAGGGTCGCAAGCGCTCGCCGCCGCGGCCATCGGGCACTTCGTCGGCGGTGTCATCGGCACGGTGCTGCTGGTGCTGCTGGCGCCGACGGTGGCGAAGTTCGCCGTGGACATCGGCGCGCCGGACTTCTTCGCGATCATGGTGCTGGCGTTCATCGCGGTGACGTCCGTGCTCGGCGCGTCCCGGGTGCGCGGTTTCGCGTCCCTGCTCATCGGCCTCACCATCGGCCTGGTCGGGTTGGACGAGATGACCGGCCAGCAGCGGCTCACGTTCGGCTCGCTGCACCTGGCCGACGGCATCGACGTGGTCGTGGTGGCGGTGGCCCTGTTCGCGGTCGGCGAGTCGCTGTGGGTGGCCGCTCACCTGCGGCGCAAGCCCGCTTCGGCGATCCCGGTCGGTCGGGCGTTCCTGGGTCGGGAGGACTTCCGGCGGTCGTGGAAGCCGTGGCTGCGCGGCCCGGTGATCGGGTTCCCGTTCGTCGCGATCCCGGCCGGTGGCGCGGAGATCCCGACGTTCCTGTCGTACGTGACCGAGAAGCGGCTGTCCAAGCACCGCGACGAGTTCGGCAAGGGTGCGATCGAGGGCGTGGCCGGTCCGGAGGCGACGGCCAGCGCGTCGGCCGCGGGCACGCTGGTGTCGATGCTGACGCTGGGCCTGCCGACCACGGCGGTGGCCGCGGTGATGCTGGCGGCGTTCCAGCAGTACGGCATCCAACCGGGGCCGCTGCTGTTCGAGCGGGAGTCCGCGCTGGTCTGGGGCCTGATCGCGTCGCTGTTCATCGGCCTGTGCCTGCTGCTGGTGCTGAACCTGCCGTTGGCGCCGGTGTGGGCGAAGCTGCTGCGCATCCCCCGGCCGTACCTGTACGCGGGGATCCTGTTCTTCGCGAGCGTCGGTGCGTACGCCGTGAACGCCGACGTGTTCGACCTGCTGGTGATGTTCGTGATCGGTGTCCTGGGCTTCGTGATGCGGCGGTACGGCCTGCCCGTGCTGCCGGCGATCATCGGCGTGATCCTCGGCCCGGCCGCGGAACAGCAGATGCGCCGTGCCCTGCAGTTGTCGGACGGCTCGCTGACGGGCCTGGTCAACACCCCGTTCTCGCTGGTCGTCTACGGCGTCGTGGCGGTCCTGCTGCTCTGGCCCTTGATCCGCCGCCTGTTCCCCGAACCGACCCCACCGACCGACGCGTCGCCGGAGCCGGAACGGCCGAAGGTGGACGCCTAGCCCTCGCCTGGCCCGGACTCGCCGGCCGGACTCCGTGCCAGGAGCCCGGCCGGCACCGCGCCCCGGTGGTCCCGGAGCTACTCGCCGCGCGGCTTCGGCCGCTATCGTGGCTTTGTGACCGCAGCAGCGACTCCCGGACCGCGGCAGGGCCGGGGCGGGCCGTCGTTCTCCGACGCCTCGCCCGCCCGGGTGCGCGCGGCGCTCATCCCCGAGGAGGCGGCCGAGTTCGACCGGGAGTGGCGAGAGGTCATGGCTCGCGCCACCGAGTCGCTCGACCTGACGGAGCTGTTCGAGACCTTGGAGTCCTGGCGGTTCGTCGCCCGGATCACCGCTGCTCAGGGTGCCGAGGCTCATCGCGCCCTCTACCGCCGTGCCGCCGCGAAGCTCACCGGCGAACAGGTCCCGGCCGACGAGCCGCTGGCCACCACCAAAGCCCGGCTCGGACTGGGCTGACCGGCTCCGCTTGTACACCGTCACCACCGACGACGACTCGCAAGCACAGGTCGACGCGCTCCCACCCGAGGCATTGGCGCCGTTCGCCGAGGCTCGAACGATGCTCGAAGTCGTGCCGTGGAATGGCCGGCCCTACCACCGCCGCAGTCCTGATGGACCGATGCGCGCCCTGTCCTTCGGGCCCGAGGGCCGTGGCAGCCTCGTGTACCTGATCCTGGAGGACCAGCGGCGGGTCGACCTGCTGCTCGTGCTCTGGATCGGCTGACTTAGCCCGGGAGCAGGCCGTCGAGCACGGTCAACCTGGTGCACCCCGGCTCGACCGACACCGAGATGAACCCGGCCGATGGCCCCGGTGCCGACGAGGAGCGCGGCTTCACCGCCCTCGGCCGGTACTGCGACCCGGAGGACGTGGCCGCCACCGTCGCCCACCTCGTCGGCGACGGCGGACGCGACATCACCGGTGCGGAGTTCGTCGTGGACGCCGGGGAGGTGGCGTAGCCGTGGCCTGGTTGCCGCTGCTCGGCGCGGCGTCGCTGGAGGTCGTGTGGGCCACCGCGCTGGGCCGGTCGGACGGTTTCACCCGTCCGTGGCCGACCGTGGTCGGGATCGCGGCGGCGGTGACGAGCTTCGTGGTGCTCGCGATTCGCCATGCGCGACCTCCCCGTGGGCACGGCCTACGCGGTGTGGGTCGGCCTCGGCGCGGTCGGCGTGGTGGGGCTCAAGCCGGCCTGACCGGCGGTGCCGTGGTCGAGCGGACGATCAGCGACGGGTGCAGCAGGTGGCGCACGGGCTCGACCCGTTCACCGCGCACCCGTTGCAGCAGGGCGGTGGCGGCGAGTCGGCCGAACTCGTTGCGCGGCTGGTCGATCGTGGTCAGCGAGACGTGCCGCAGGGCGGCCAGCGAGGTGTTGTCGTACCCCACCACCGACACGTCCCGAGGCACGCGGAACCCGGCCTCCTCCAGCGCCGAGATCGCGCCGACCGCGTTGAAGTCGTTGCACGAGACGATCGCGGTGGGCAGGTCGCCCAACAACCCCCGCACCGCACGCGCGCCACCCGCGTCGGTGTACTCGCTGGCCACCACCCTGGGCGTGAGCCCGTGGGACGCCATCGCGGTCAGGTAGCCACGCCGCCGCGGCGCGGCCTGCGAGCCCTCACCACCATCGAGGTGCGCGATCCGCCGGTGCCCCAACGACACCAGGTGGTCCACGGCCAACGCGATGCCGCGCTCGCCGTCGTCGTTCACGGTGTCCACAGTGGCCAGTCGCGACGACCGCGCCACCAGCACCACCGACGTCTGCTCCGCCGCACGGCCGATGTCCGCCGTCGGCACCACCGGCGACAGCAGCACCAGCCCCGCCGGCCGGAACGACAGCAGGCTCCGCAGCGCCCGCCGTTCCCGCGCCGGACTGCGCCCACCGGTGTTGAGGATCAGCTCGAAGCCGTGCTCGGCCGCCACCGCGTCGAGCCCGTCCACGACCTCCGCGAAGAACGCGTTGTGCAGGTCCGACACCATCACACCGAGCACGTGCGACGTGCGGCTGGCCAGCGAGCGCGCCATCGCGTGCGGCGAGTACCCCAGCTCCTCGGCCGCCTTCAGCACCGCCGCCCGCCGCTGGTCGCTCACTTTGGGTGACCCCCGCATGACCAGCGACACCAGGGCGCGTGACACCCCGGCGCGGGCCGCGACGTCTTCCATCGTCGGTCTGGCCACCGGTGTCCCCCTCCCGCGCGGTCACGGCCGGGCAACGCGCCCTTGACACCCGTGTGACGGACGCTACAGCCTTAGAGCGCTCCAACAATAGAGCGCTCTAACCACGGACCGCCTCTACCAGGACGGAGACGAGCGGGATGCGCATCGGAGTAGCCGGAGTGGGCCGCATCGGCACCATGCACGCCACCAACCTGGCAAGCCTCGACGAGGTCGACGAGGTGCTGCTGTTCGACCCCGTGCCCGGCCGTGCGGCGCACGCGTCGGCCCTGCTGCCCGGCACCAGGAGCGTGGACGACCTCGACGCGTTGCTCACCGCCAGTGACGGAGTCCTGCTGGCCACGCCCACGACCACGCACCCGTCGTTGCTGCGCGCGGCCCTCGCGGCGGGCGTGCCGACGCTGTGCGAGAAGCCGATCGCCGGCCACTGGGACGAGATGCGCGCGTTGGTGGACGACGTGGAGGCGTCCGGGGTGCCGGTGCTGGTCGGGTTCCAGCGCCGGTTCGACCCGGCGGTGTCCGAACTGCACCGCCGCGTCCGCGCGGGCGAGGTCGGCGACATCTACCTGGTCCGGGCGCTGGGCAACGACGCCCAGCCGCCCGACTTCGGCTACCTGCCCCAGTCCGGCGGCATCTTCCGCGACCTGCTGATCCACGACCTCGACGCGGTGCCGTGGCTGGTCGGCGAGCCGGTGGTGGAGGTGTACGCGTCGGGATCGGTGCTGGTGGACCAGGCGTTCGCGGACGCCGACGACGTCGACAACGCCGTGGTGCTGCTGAAGTTCGCGGGCGGCGCGCACGCCGTGCTGGCCGGTGGCAGGCACGACCCGCTCGGCTACGACCACCGCATCGAGGTGCTGGGC
This sequence comes from Saccharothrix sp. CB00851, assembly GCF_001905065.1. Taxonomy (NCBI): domain Bacteria; kingdom Bacillati; phylum Actinomycetota; class Actinomycetes; order Pseudonocardiales; family Pseudonocardiaceae; genus Saccharothrix; species Saccharothrix sp. CB00851. Next base: position 635,364 of record NZ_LWLC01000001.1, on the reverse strand, counting down.
AGCCGGGACTCGCTGGCCGTCGGCCTCGACCCGCGCACGCCGCTGACGTCGTTGGAACCGGAGGGCCCGAAGGTCGCCGCCGACGCCTACCCCGGCTTCGCGGACCGCTTCCACCGCGCCTACCTGGCCGAGGTGGCGGTGTTCACGCAGGTCGTGGCGGGCACGGTGGCGAACCCGTCACCCGCGCGGGAGAGTCTGATCAGCCTCCGACTCGCCGAGGCGTGCGAGCAGTCGCGGCGAACGGGCGCCCCGGTCCACATCCAGACGGAGGTCGCCGCGTGAAGATCGCCGGAGCGCCCATTTCCTGGGGCGTGTGCGAGGTTCCCGGGTGGGGCAAGGTCCTCGACGCCGACACCGTGCTCGGCCAGATGGCGTCCCTGGGACTGCGGGCCACCGAACTCGGTCCGCCGGACTACCTGCCCGCCGAACCCCGTGCGCTCAAGGCGTTGTTGGACGAACACGGGCTCACGCTGGTCGGCGGTTTCCTGGCCGTGCCGCTGCACACCGGCGACCAGACCACACTGGACGAAGCCGACCGGGTCGCCGCCCTGCTCGCCGCCGCCGGCGCCGAAGTCCTCGTGCTGGCCGCCGCGACCGGCCTCGACGGCTACGACGAACGCCCCGCCCTCACCGACCACGAGTGGCGCACCCTGATCGACACCGCCGCACTCGTCCGCGACCACGCCGCCCGCCACGGCCTGCGCACCGCCCTGCACCCGCACGTCGGCACGCACGTCGAACGCGTCGCCGAGGTCGAGCGGTTCCTCGCCGACTCCGACCTCGACCTCTGCCTGGACACCGGCCACCTCCTCATCGGCGGCACGGACCCGGTCGACCTCGCCCGCCGCCACCCCGAGCGGATCGGGCACGTGCACCTCAAGGACGTGCGGGCCGACATCGCCGCCACTGTCCGCGCCGGGGACATCGGCTACACAGCCGCCGTCCAGCAACGGATGTACGTGCCGCTGGGCGACGGCGACGTGGACGTGGCAGCCCTGGTCGCGTCCCTGCGGGACGCCGGCTACACCGGCTGGTACGTCCTGGAACAGGACACCGCGCTCGGTGACGACAGCCCGCTCGACACGCCCGTGCGCGACACCGCGGACAGCCTCGCGCACCTCACCCGGATCACCGCCTGATTCCCCCTCCAGCGAGGAGAGACGATGACGTCCACTCGAAAAGCCCTGCGTGCGGGTCTCGCCCTGACCGGCCTCGCGCTGCTGGCCGCGTGCAGCGGCCCCGTCGCCGACACCGACAGCACCACCACGAACACCGGCTCCGCCCAAGCACCCACCGGTGACCTGCGCGTCGCCGTCGTCACCCACGGCACGGCCGGTGACGCGTTCTGGAACGTGGTCAAGAACGGCGCCACCGACGCGGGCAAGCAACTCGGCGTCACGGTCGACTACCACTCCGACGGCGACCCCGGCAGGCAGTCCACCCTGATCGACAACGCGGTGTCGCAGAAGGTCGGCGGCATCGTCGTCTCGATGGCCAACCCGGACGCCCTGAAGACCTCGATCGAGAACGCGGTGAAAGCGGGCATCCCGGTCATCACCATCAACTCCGGCTCGGACAAGAGCGCCTCGTTCGGCGCCCTGGCGCACGTCGGCCAAGAGGAGAACGTCGCCGGCGAACAAGCCGGGCGGAAGCTGGGGGAAGCCGGCAAGACCAAGCTGCTCTGCGTCATCCACGAAGCCGGCAACGTCGGCCTCAACCAGCGCTGCGACGGCGCCCGCACCGGGTTCGGCGGCACCGTCACCAACCTCCAGGTCGACATCAACAACCCCACCGACGTCGAATCCCGGATCAAGGGCGCGCTGCAGACCGACCCGTCGATCGACGCCGTCCTCGCGCTCAACCCGCAGGTCGCCGTGTCGTCCGTGAACGCGGTCAAGGGCGCCTCCTCGAAGGCCGCGGTCGCCACGTTCGACCTCAACGCCGACGTCACCGCCGCCATCAAAGCCGGCGACGTGCTGTTCGCCGTCGACCAGCAGCAGTACGAACAGGGCTACCTGCCGATCGTGATGCTCAAGCTCTACCGCGACAACGCCAACACCGTCGGCGGCGGCAAACCGGTCCTCACCGGACCCGGCTTCGTGGACCAGTCCAACGTGGACAAGGTCGCCGAGTACGCCGAGCGCGGCACCCGCTGACGATGACCCCCCAGACCACGGCTCCCGCGGCGGACGAGCGGGTCGGCTCGGCCCGGCTCCTCGACCGGCTCGTGCTCCGACCCGAGATCGGCGCACTGCTCGGCGCGCTGGTCGTCTTCGCGTTCTTCTCGGTGGCGACCGAGCGGTTCCTCAGCACCGGCGGCGTCGCCACCTGGCTGGACGACGCGTCCACGCTCGGCATCATGGCCGTCGCGGTGGCGCTGCTCATGATCGGCGGCGAGTTCGACCTGTCCGCCGGCGTGATGACCGCGTCCACCGCGCTGGTCACCGCGATCCTCGCCACCCGGCTCGGCTGGAACGTGTGGCTCGCCCTGCTCGCGTCGCTGGTGTTCGCGCTGGCGGTCGGCGCGCTGAACGGGTGGCTGGTGCTGCGCACCGGCCTGCCCAGCTTCATCGTCACGCTCGGCACGTTCCTCGCGCTGCAGGGCCTCAACCTCGGCATCACCCGGCTCGTGACCGGCACCGTGCAGGTGTCCGGCATGCGGTCCGCCGACGGCTACTCGTCGGCCGGGTTCCTGTTCGCCTCGACGTTCACGCTCGGCGGCACGGCGTTCTACGTCTCGATCGGGTGGTGGGTGCTGGTCACGGCCCTCGCCGCGGTCGTGCTGCTGCGCACCCGGTTCGGCAACTGGATCTTCGCGGTCGGCGGGGCACCCGTGTCGTCGCGGGCGGTCGGCGTGCCCGTGACGCGCACCAAGGTCCTGCTGTTCATGACCACGGCCGGCGCGGCGTGGCTGGTCGGTTCGATCAACATCCTGCGGTTCACCAGCGTGCAGGCCAACCAGGGCATCGGGCTGGAGTTCCAGTTCATCATCGCCGCGGTCATCGGCGGGTGCCTGCTGACCGGCGGGTTCGGCTCGGCCGTCGGCGCGGCGATCGGCGCGCTGATCTTCGGCATGGCCAGGCAGGGCATCGTCTACGCGAACTGGAACTCGGACTGGTTCCAGCTGTTCCTCGGCGTGATGCTGCTGGCCGCCGTGCTGGTCAACAACGCCCTGCGGCGGCGAGCGGAGAGGGTGCGGCGATGAGCCCACTGCTGGAGGTGCGCGCGATCGGCAAGACCTACGGCAGCGTGATCGCGTTGCGGGACGTCTCGACCGCGGTCAACGCCGGTGAGGTGACGTGCGTGCTCGGCGACAACGGCGCGGGCAAGTCGACGTTGATCAAGGTCTTGGCGGGTGTGCACCAGCACGACTCCGGCGAGTTCCTGGTCGACGGCTCCCCGGTCCGGTTCTCCTCGCCGCGCGAAGCCCTCGACCGGGGCATCGCCACCGTCTACCAGGACCTGGCCGTGGTGCCGCTGATGAGCGTGTGGCGGAACTTCTTCCTCGGGTCCGAGCCGACCGTCGGCTTCGGGCCGTTCCGGTTCCTGGACCGGCGGCGCGGGCGGCAGGTGACGCGGACGGCGTTGGCCGAGATGGGCATCGACCTGCGTGACGTGGAGCAGCCGGTGGGCACGCTGTCCGGCGGTGAGCGGCAGTGCGTCGCGATCGCGCGAGCCGTCCACTTCGGCGCGAAGGTGCTGATCCTGGACGAGCCCACGGCCGCGCTCGGGGTCAAGCAGGCGGGTGTGGTGCTGAAGTACGTGGCCCAGGCGCGCGACCGCGGCCTCGGGGTCGTGCTGATCACCCACAACCCGCACCACGCCTACCCCGTCGGTGACCGGTTCCTGCTGCTCAAGCGGGGGCGTGCGCTGGGGACGTACGAGAAGTCGCAGATCAGCCTGGAGGAGCTGACCAGGCAGATGGCCGGTGGGGCGGAGCTGGAGGCGTTGGCGCACGAACTGCGCGGGGTCTCCGAATGACGGTCGAGGTGTTGACCGTCGGCCGGGTCGGCGTGGACCTGTACCCGGAGCAGAGCGGCGTGCCGCTGGCGCAGGTGCGGACGTTCGCCAAGTCGCTCGGCGGCACGGCGACGAACGTGGCGGTGGCAGCGGCGCGGCTCGGCCGTTCGGTCGCGGTGTTGACCAAGGTCGGCCCGGACGGCTTCGGCCCTTACGTGCGTTCCGCGCTGGAGTCCTTCGGCGTGTCGTCGTCCTACGTCGGAACCGCCCCCGGCCTGCAAACCCCGGTCGTCTTCTGCGCCCTGGACCCACCCGAAGACCCACCACTGCTGTTCTACCGCGCACCCCTCGCCCCCGACCTCGCGCTCACCCCGGACGACGTGCCGTGGGACGTGGTGGCCGACGTCCCCCTGCTCTGGGTGACCGGAACGGGTGTCTCCGCCTCACCCGCCCGGGAAACCCAACGCCGGATCCTGGAACACCGAGCCCGCCGCCCCCACACCGTCCTGGACCTCGACTACCGGCCGATGTTCTGGCCCGACCAGGTCACCGCCCGCCGCGAGATCGACTGGATGCTGGACCACGTGACGGTGGCCGTGGGCAACCGGACCGAGGTGGAGGTGGCGGTCGGCACGTCCGACCCGGACGAAGCCGCCGCCCGCCTCCTGTCCCGCGGCGTCGAGCTGGCCGTCGTGAAGAAGGGTGCGGAGGGCGTCCTCTTCGCCACCCCGGCCGGCACTTTGACCGTTCCGCCCCATCAAGTGGACGTCGTCTGCGGCTTGGGCGCGGGCGATGCCTTCGGCGGCGCCCTCGCCCACGGCCTCCTCGCAGGCTGGCCACCGGACCGGATCGCCCGCTACGCCAACGTCGCCGGCGCCCTCGTCGCCGCCCGCCTGGCCTGCGCCGACGCCATGCCGACCGAGCCGGAGATCGAGGCCCACCTGTGAAAACACCTCGACAGGCGCCCGAGCCCAACCCGTGCCAAGATCACCCCAACCCCATCCCCCGACCAACACGATCGGATGAACATGACCCGAAAATGTACGGAAACACCGTTACCGCCCCTCGGTTAAACGAAGACCGAGCGCCCGACAACCACCCCGCCTACCCACCACCCACCCCAACCCCGATCCCAACCCCACCCCCCATTCCAATCCCACCCCCGACCGCGGCCCCCCGACCCACCCAGCCCACCTCACCGCCCCCAACCTCACCGCCCCCAACCTC
>NZ_LWLC01000001.1:590630-630107 GCF_001905065.1 Saccharothrix sp. CB00851 | reverse complement strand
CACCGCCCCCAACCAGCCGCCCGCGCTCACCCAACCTGCCCGACCTGCCGAACTCCGCCGACCCGCAATCGCCCGCCGACCCGCCACCCTCGCCGGCGCCCCTGGCCCCGCTGGCGCCCCCGGCGGCTCCGGTACTCCCGGCGGCTCCGGTGCCCGTGGTGGCCCCGGTACCCCCAGCGGTTCGGGTGCCCTTGATGGGCCTGGCAACCCAGGTGGCTCTGGCAACCCGGGCAGCCGGAGGTGGGAGGTGATCAGCGACGAGCAGTGGACGGCGTTGCTGGACACCAGGGCGACCGACCCGGCCGCCATCCGCCGCGCCTACCAGGCACGTCGGCGGCGGACGCAGTTGTTGTCCGAGCAGGGCACGCTGTTCCTGGTCGCGGCGGACCACCCGGCGCGCGGTGCGCTCGGCGTCGGTGGCGACCCGCTCGCCATGGCCGACCGCCGCTCGCTGCTGGACCGGCTGCTCACGGCGCTGGCGAACCCGGCGGTGGACGGGGTGCTCGGCACGCCGGACGTGATCGAGGAGCTGCTGCTGCTCCACGGGCTGCACGACAAGGTCGTCATCGGCTCGATGAACCGCGGTGGTCTGGCCGGTGCGGACTGGGAGATCGACGACCGGTTCACCGCGTACGACCCCACGTCGATCGCGGGCAACGGGTTGGACGGCGGGAAGATGTTGCTGCGCCTGGTCGACTCCGATCCCGGCACGGTGCTGACGCTGGAGAGCTGCGCGGCGGCGGTGTCGGCGTTGGCCGAGCGCAGCCTGATGGCGATGGTCGAGCCGCTGCCCTACGCGCGGGACGCGGGGGGTGCTTTGGTGCTGCAGAAGGACGCCGCGGCGTTGGCGCGGGCCGCGAGTGTCGCGGCCGGGTTGGGGGCGACGTCGGCGTTCACCTGGTTGAAGCTGCCGCCGTCACCCGATGAGGTGCTTGGTGCGACGACGATGCCCGCGCTCGTCCTCGGTGGTGTGCCGTCCGCCCGGTTGAGTGATGACCTGGCTTCGTGGGGCCAGTCGTTGCGTCACCCGAACGTGCGGGGGTTGGTCATCGGGCGCGCCCTGCTCTACCCGCCGGACGGTGACGTGGCCGCGGCGGTCGATGCGGCGGCGACGGTGTTGCGCATGGCGCGTGAAGTCACCCGATCCGGTAACGGTGGCGTACGGGCCGGGGTAGATGTGGGGAAGGGGAGTCCGGGATGAGCCTGCACCGGCCGTTGGGCACGTTGTCGGACGGGGAGAACGCCGTCGAGCTCACCCCCGAGGTCGCCGGCTGGGATCACGCTGGGTTGCGGGTCTTGTTGTTGCACCCCGGTGGGGTGGTCACGTTCGAGACCGGTGACTACGAGGCGTTCGTGCTCCCGCTGTCCGGCGGCTGCGTGGTCGAGGTCGACGGTGAGCGGTTCGAGCTGCGGGGGCGCGATTCGGTCTTCACCCGCGTCACGGACTTCGCCTACGTGCCGAGGGACGCGGAAGTCCGTCTCTCCACAAAGGACGGAGTCGAGGTGGCGCTGCCGATGGCCCGCTGCGACCGCAGGCTCGCACCGAAGTACGGCCCGGCCGAAGAGGTCCCGGTCGAGGTCAGGGGCGCCGGCAACGCCACCCGCCAGGTCACCAACTTCGGCGTCCCGGGCGCCTGGGACCACGCCGACAAGCTGATCGCGTGCGAGCTGATCACCCCGGACGGCAACTGGTCGTCCTACCCACCGCACAAGCACGACCACAGCTGCGACGTCGTCAACGAGGAGATCTACTACTTCCGCATCGCCGGCCGCGACAAGATCACCCCATCGCGTGAGGGGTTCGGCTTCCACCGCACCTACACCGACGACGGCGACATCGACGAGGACGTGACCGTCCGCGACGGCGACGTCTTCCTGATCCCGCGCGGCTACCACGGCCCCTGCGTCGCCGCGCCCGGCTACCCCATGTACTACCTGAACGTCCTGGCCGGCCCGAACGAGGAACGCTCCATGGCGTTCTGCGACGACCCCGCGCACACCTGGATCCGGGACACCTGGGCGAGCCAGGACCTCGACCCCCGCTGCCCCGTCACGACCGCCGAAGGACGGGTCGAATGAGGCTCACCACCGCACAAGCACTGGTCCGCTGGCTCCGAGCGCAACGCACCGAACTGCCCGACGGCACCCACGCCCCGCTGTTCCCCGGCGTCTTCGCGATCTTCGGCCACGGCAACGTCCTCGCCCTCGGCAACGCCCTCGACGAGGCGAAGGAAGCACTGCCGGTCTGGCGCGGCCACAACGAGCAGGGCATGGCGCTGGCCGCGGTCGGCATCGCGAAGGCCACCCACCGCCGCCAGGTCGGCGTCGCCACCTCCTCCATCGGCCCGGGCGCGCTGAACATGGTCACCGCCGCCGGCGTCGCCCACGCCAACCGCCTGCCGCTGCTCCTCCTGCCCGGCGACACGTTCACCAGCCGCGCGCCCGACCCGGTGCTGCAGCAGGTCGAGCACTTCGGCGACCCGACGACCACCGTCAACGACGCCTTCCGCGCGGTCAGCCGCTACTTCGACCGCATCACCCGCCCGGAGCAGCTGCTCAACACCCTCCCGCAGGCCGCCCGGGTGCTCACCGACCCGGCCGACTGCGGCCCGGTCGTGCTCGCCCTGCCGCAGGACGTGCAGGCCGAGTCGTTCGACTTCCCGGACGCCCTGTTCACCCCGGTCGTGCACCGCCCGCAACGCCCCCGCCCCGACACCCGGTCCCTCGCCGACGCCGTCACCACTCTCCGCGCCGCACGCAGGCCGCTGCTGGTCCTCGGCGGTGGCGTCCGCTACTCCCGTGCCGCGGGCCGCGCGATCCGCTTCGCCGAGCAGCACGCCATCCCCATCACCGAGACGACCGCCGGCCGCACCGAGGTGCCGCACGACCACCCGCTGCACGCCGGACCGCTCGGCATCACGGGCTCCACCTCGGCCAACGCGCTCGCCGCTCAAGCCGACGTGGTCCTCGCGGTCGGCACCCGCCTGCAGGACTTCACCACCGCGTCGTGGACGGTCTTCGCGCCGGACGTCCGGATCGTCTCGCTCAACACCGCCCGGTTCGACGCGGTGAAGCACGGCGCGCTGGCCGTGGTCGTCGACGCCGACGAGGGCCTGCGCGAGCTGACCGACGCCCTCGGCGACTGGCGGGCCGACCGGACCTGGGCGGCACGCGCGGCCGAGGAGCGCGGCAAGTGGGACGCCTACGTCGACGGTCTGCGCGCGCCCGGCGGCACGCCGACGTACGCGCAGGTCGTGGGCGTGGTGAACGAGGAGTCCACGCCGGAGGACTACGTGATGACGGCGTCCGGCGGCCTGCCCGGTGAGTTGATCGGTGGCTGGCGCGCGGTCGGCGAGGCGACCATGGACGTCGAGTACGGCTTCTCCTGCATGGGCTACGAGCTGGCCGGCGCGTGGGGCGCGGCGATCGCGCGGCCCGACGGCGTGGTGACCACGCTGCTGGGTGACGGCTCGTACCTGATGCTCAACTCGGAGCTGTTCTCGGCGGCGTTCGCCGGGCACGGTTTCGTGGCCGTGGTGTGCGACAACGACGGCTACGCCGTGATCCACCGGCTGCAGACGGGTCAGGGCGGCGCGGGGTTCAACAACCTCTACGACGACGTCCGCTCGGCTCACGCCCGACCGCCGCGCACCGATTTCGCCGCGCACGCCGCCGCGATGGGCTGTGCGACGTTCCCGGTGGACGACTTGGACGGCCTCCGTGACGCCTACCGCAAAGCCCGTGAGGTGGCCAAGACCGAGCACCGCCCGGCCGTGGTCGTGATCCGCACTCACCCGTCCGCGTGGACCGACGCGGGCGCGTGGTGGGAGGTCGGCGTGCCGGAAGTGGCGCACCGCCCGGAGATCACCGCCGCGCACGACGAAGTGGCCGCCGGGAAGGCGAAGCAACTCCGCTACCTGTGACGGTCGAGTCCCGCGAGCCACCGCTCGACGTGGCTCGCGGACTCCCGATCACCGAACCCGCGGAGCGCGTCCCGCGCCTCGGTCCAGTACTCGCGCGCCCGCTCGACCAGCCGCACGCGCTCGTGCACGATCCCGAGGTTCACCAGGACCTTCGCCGTGCCGAGGCGATCACCGACCGCGCGGAACGTCTCCAGCGACGGCGGTCACGGTGCCGCCGATGTCGTTGTTCACCACGACGGCGCCGACGTCGTGGTCGGACCGGTCCGTCACCGCCGGGCGGTGGCCTCGGCGGCGAAGTCGCCGACCACCCGCGGCAGGGCGGGGCTCACGTCGTGCAGCACGGCGCGCAGCGGGCCGGCGGCCTCGGGGCGTTCCCACAGCATGGTGTGGATCGAGCCGCGCCACTCGGTGGCGAACTCGGCCCGCGCCAGCTCCAGCCGCGCCCGCGGCGCGGCGACGAGCCTGCGGCGCGCCTCGTCCATCCGGGCGCTGACCAGGTCGGCCCGCTCGGGCGCGAGGACCGCGGCCACCCTGGTCCGCAGGTCGGGCCACTGCTCGGTGTCCGCCACCGTGGCCAGCGCGCCGGCCGCCGCGCCGGCGAGCAGTCTCAGCGGTTCCTCGCGCACCTCACGCCCTCTCGTCGTCGTCCCTGCGGTAGACCGGGCCGAAGTGCGAGCCCCGCTGGTCGTTGCGGTCGAAGTTCTGGATCACGTCGGCCTTCTGGGTCGGCACGTGCGCGTCGCGGCCCGCCTGGATCACCGTCGACGCGCCGCTCGCGACCGCGTACTGGTTCACCGAGGGCGCGGTGACGACGGGGGACACCGGGTCCTCGGCCGCGTCCGCCGGTCCGGCCGCCGGCGCGGCGTCCAGGTCCAGCGAGTGCACGTCACCGCTGGGCAGCCACATCCACCCCCGGCCGCGGAAGTCCTTCACCCGCACGTCCACCGGCCGGAAGTCCTCCGGCCGCAGCGTGGTGTACCGGGCCGCGACCAGCGAGGTGAACAGCGTGTCGGACAGCACGACGACGAGGTCGGAGCCGGGTGACTGCTCCAGCGCGACGTGCGGCGGCTCGCTGTTGAGCAGCCTGCTGACCAGCACGGCGTCCTGGCCGGGGTAGCCGTTGGCGCCCTCGACCGTGGTGCCGAAGTGGATCGCCATCCGCAGCCTCAGCCTGGCCTCCGGCACCCGGTAGCGGTTGGTCTTGGACAGCTCGGCGTCGAGCGCGCGCACGTACCGGTCCACGACGTCGCCCTCCGGCGTCGCGGCCGGCAGCACGGCCCACTCCTCGTCGCCCTTGGCCTGCCGCCGCCACGCCGAGCGGTCCAGGCCGGCGGCCTCGCCCGCCCGGTCCAGGGTGCGCACCAGCAGCTCTTGGAGCTCGCGCTGGAGCAGGTCGTCCGCCGACCCGTAGCTCTTCAGGTCACAACACACCAGCAGGCTGCGCTGGAAGCTCATCGGCCAGGCCTTTCGACGAAGGGTGCTGACGCACTGCGTGCACACCACTGCACAGAGTCACTGTGGACTAGTGCATCGGCGGGAATACCGCAGAAATGCGGTCTCGGGTCAGAAGCCCGCGAATTTGCGCAGCCCCGCCAGATCCGGCACCAGCACGTCACGCCTCAGGTGACTCACCACCACCCCCGCTTTTCGCAGATCGGAGAACGCCTTCTCGGCCGTTCTGGGCTTCATCCCGGCGATCGAGGCGAGTTCCACCTTCGTCAGCGGAATTCCCAACGTCCACCCGTGCGCCTCTTCGCGCCCGTAGGTCTGCACCAATTCGGCCAGCACCCGGGCCACCCGTTCGGCGGCCGGGTGGGACAGGAAATCCCGCCGACGCTGGTTCGCCCAGCGCAGCCGGTCGTTGATCATCCCGATCAATTCGACGAAGACGTCGTTGCGCCGGTGCAGGAAGCTCATCAGCTCACCGCTGGTGATCAGCTTCGCGACCACGTCGCCGCACGTGACGACGGTGGCCGAGCGCGGCTTCTGGTCCAGCGCCGCCATCTCGCCCACGAGGTCACCCGCGACCCTGATCGCGAGCAGCGCCGTGTCACCCGTCTCGTCCGTGGTCTGCACCTTGACCACGCCGTCGAGCAGCAGCAGGACGTGAGTGTCCTTCGCGTCCTGCTCGATGACCTCGCGGTCGGCCGTGTACCGCACGACCGTGCCGATGTTCAGCAGTTCTTGTCGGGTGTTGTCTCGGAGGCGACCCAGGAGGCTGTTGCTGGGCCACCCTGGATCCTGCGTCATCGTGGTCGGCATGGGCAGCATGTGGATCCTGTTACTGTCGTGACCGGCGGGACATCCAAAGGGCCGACCTGCGTGCGGGCGGCAAGTGGTGGCAAGTGATGGTCTCCCCGAACGTGCTGCGGACAGTACACCCGAATGGGCGTAACTGGTGTCCTCTTGTTCGGCGTTTTGCCCGCCGACCTCCCAATGAAGATCACGTGCGAATGCACGCGCAATACCGAATCGAATGGAATTGCGCAGCTCCCGCGAGGTGGGACGGGCGCCACCCCGGGGAACAAGGGGTCGATCCGGCGGGCTTGGATGAGGTGACGCCCCACAGGGCCGTTGTCGTACCGGAACGTCTCCAGGAGCCGCACGTGAGCCAGCTGTTCACCCCGCTGACCCTCCGCACCGTCACGCTGCCCAACCGCATCGCGGTCAGCCCCATGTGCCAGTACTCGGCGACGGACGGCCACCCGAACGAGTGGCACCTCGTGCACCTCGGCTCGCGCGCGGTCGGCGGCGCGGGCCTGGTGTTCACCGAGGCGACCGCGGTGCAGGCGGTCGGGCGCATCTCGCCCGAGGACACCGGTTTGTGGGACGACGCGCACATCGCGTCGTGGCGACCGGTCGTCGACTTCATCCACGCGCACGGCTCCGTCGCCGGCGTGCAGCTCGCCCACGCCGGCCGCAAGGCCTCGGCCTACGCGCCGTTCGCCGAGCGCCGCGGCGGGGTCGCCGACGCCGACGGCGGCTGGACGCCCGTCGCACCCGGCACCGAGCCGTTCCACGAGAGCTACCGGACGCCGGTCGAGCTGGACGCCGAGGGCATCGCGCGGGTGGTCGCCGACTTCGCCGCGGCGGCACGGCGCGCGCTGGCGGCCGGCTTCCGGGTGGTCGAGGTGCACGCTGCCCACGGCTACCTCCTGCACGAGTTCCTCTCGCCGCTCAGCAACCACCGCACCGACGCCTACGGCGGCTCCCTGGAGAACCGCACCCGGCTGGGGCGCGAGGTCACCGCCGCCGTCCGGGAAGCCGTGGGCGAGGACGTGCCGGTGTTCGTGCGCATCTCCGCCACCGACTGGGTCGACGGCGGCTGGACCGCGGAGGACAGCGTCGTGCTGGCACGCGACCTCGCGGCCCTGGGTGCCGACGTGATCGACGTGTCCACCGGCGGCAACACGCCGACGGCGGACATCCCGATCGGCCCCGGCTACCAGGTGCCGTTCGCCGAGACGGTGCGGCGGAAGGCCGACGTGCCCACCGGGGCCGTCGGCATGATCACCGACGCCCGGCAGGCCGAGCAGGTCCTCGCCGATGGCTCGGCCGACCTGGTGCTGCTCGGCCGGGAGTTCCTGCGCGACCCGTACTGGCCGCTGCACGCGGCACAGCAGTTGGGTGTGCAGGTCAACCCGCCGAAGCAGTACGCCAGGGCGTTGTAGGGCCCGCCGCAAAGGTTGGGCTGCCGGTCTGGAGAACCGGCAGCCCAACCTCAGCAGCGGGTGTTGTGTGTGTCAGCGACGGTAGTCGTCGTAATCGTCGTCCGACGGGTCGTCGAAGCGTTCTTCGCTCCGGCGACCAGCAGCGGACTCGCCGCCGGACAGCTCGCGTTGCAAGGCGTCGACGTCGATGTTGTGAGAGCTGTATTTGAGCTCCCGCGCCACCTTGGTCTGCTTGGCCTTCGCTCGGCCGCGCCCCATGGCTCGACCCCCTCGCACAGGGACGGGGGCGGCCGGGGGAACGGCGGCCCCACTCGTCTCGACAACTAGTTCCTGGTAACTACCGTACCGTGTCGAAGGGGTTCCCCGCGACGCGGTAGGCGTGACACGTACCGCCAAATCTCACCGTGGGAGGATGCGCGGGTGCCTCGACCGTTCGTCGCCTACCTCAGGGTGTACGAACCGCTGTCGGCTCTTGACGCACCGTTGGCGGATCAGGTGCGGAAAGCCCTGGAAGACGGGGCGTTGAGCCGGGCGGACGTCGGCGCGCGCGAACGGGAGCTGTGGTTGCGATCACAGCTGGCCCGGCCGCGCCGCCTCCTGCCCGGTGAGCGGTCGGACGGCAGCGTCTCACCCGACGCGCCGTTCGACGTGATGACCATCAGCCCCGCCGAGGTGCCGGGCGAGGTGGGCCCGGGCCCCCTGGTCTGCCCCCTCGACCTGCGCGCCAGGTCGGCCGCCGCGCTGGTCGGCTTCCTGGCCACGGCCACCGGCCCGCTGAGGGAGGAGGCCGTGGCGGTCGAGCCGGAGACGATCCGGTCGCGGGCGTCGGCGGTGATGGCCGAGCTGACCGCGGGCGCGGTGCACGTCATCTCGACCACCTGGACCGTGCCGCTGCCCTGGTTCGCACTGGTCGAGCCGGAGGCGCGGCGGATCGTGCCGGCGCCCAGGGACGACCCGGAGCGCCAGGTGTCGTGGCGCGTGTCCATGGCGGACGCCCGCGCGCGGGTGGCCCGGGCGCACCGGGTGGTGGCCGGCTCGCTGGGCGAGGCCGGTCCGGCGAAGGTGCTCGCGGACACCGGGCGCTGGCTCGACCACTTCGCGCCGGACTCGGCCGTCGAGCTGGACTACGGCGGCCTGGTGCAGCTCATCGACGACCAGGACCTGCTGGAGGACAGCTCGGCGACGGACGTGAACGCGATCATCGACGCCTTGGAGGCCGGTGACGCCGAGGAGGTCGCCCTCCGGTACGAGCGGCTACGGGAGTTCTGGGGCGAGCTCGCGCGCCGCGAACGGCACGGTTAGCGCCGGTCACGGCGCCACCCCGGCCCGCAGCGCGATCACCGGCAGCACCGCGGCGGCCAGGGCCGCGCCGAGCGGGGTGGCGGTCTGCCGGATGCCCATCGCGAGCCCGCGCCGTTGCGCAGGGAACCAGGGCAGCACCGCCCGGCCGCTGGCCGCGTTCACGCTCGCCCCGAACATGCCCACGCCGACCAGCGCCAGTCCGGCCACCACCGGCCCGTCGAACGCCGCCGGCGCCAGGCACCCGGCCGCGCCGAACCCACCGACCGCCATGACCAGCCGCTCACCGCGTCGGTCGGCCGCCGCACCCCACAGCACGAGGGTCAGCATGGTGCCCAGGTTGACCGCGCCGAGCAGCATCCCGACCTGCGGCAACGACAGCCCGAAGTGCGCGCGCAGCTGCGGTGTGATCGCCGGCAGGCCCAGGAACACCGCGGCGTTGGTGCCCTGAGCGACCGCGCCGACCGCGAGCACCACCCACCGGTAGCGGGGCGGCTCCGACCGTTGTCGTGTCATCGACCGGCCACGTTAGGCGGCTGGTCCAAATAGCGGGAGCGTGATCCTATTCTTTGGTACGCCCGGGGTTCGCGGGCCAGCCCCGCTCGGCGGCCAGCAGCTCGTCCACCGAGGCGCTGCCGCTCTGGTACCGCCCGGCGATCTCGGCGTTGAGCAGGTCGACCACGGCCTGCACCTCGCGGCGCCGTGCCGAGACCGAGGCCTCCTCGCCGACGAACACCCGCAGCGCCAGGTCCAGCTTGTCGTCCGTGAGCGCGCTCACGTCCGACAGGTCGACGTCCGAGACCAGGGCCTCGACGTGCCGCCGGTGCGCCTCCGCCCGGGACGGCTCCTGCGTCTGGTACCGCCCGAGGCCGGTCGCGGGACCGACGGCGTTCGACGCGAGGATCGTCGCCAGCTGGTCGACCACCGCCGAACCGCCGGACGTCCGCCGTTCCTGCTCGGCGCGCACGATGTCGATCCGCGCGTGCAGCAGTCGCCGCAGGTACGACAGGTCGGTCTCCTCCTGCATGGCTTCGTCGCGCAACGCGCGCACCTCGGCGAGCGGGAGCCGCTCGACCCCCTCGGTGTAGTCGGGGGCGAGCACCCGGTCGATACGGCGGCGTCCGCCGGGACGCACCTCGATCACGTACTCATCCTGAGGTAGTTCGTGTCCACCCGCCAACACAAACCTGCTTCCAAAGTTGTCTCAAACCTGTACCGGACTACGCACGCCCAGCAGAGCACGCGCCTGCGCGGGCGACAGCGGCGGTCGCTGGGCGATCTTCGCCAGACCCGCCGCCCGGGCGACCAGTTGCGCGTTGTCCCGGACCGGCTGGCCCTTGGCGTACGAAATGGTGTCTTCCATGCCGACCCGCAGGTGACCGCCGGCGGCCAACGCCGTCAGCATCACCGGCAGCGTGGTCCGCCCGATGCCCGTCGCCGAGAACGACGCGCCCTCCGGCAGCAGCCGCAACGCCGCCACCAGCGTCTCCGCGTCACCCGGCATGCCTCCCGGCACGCCCATCACCAGGTCGACGTGCACCTTGCCGCCCGCGGGCAGCCCGTGCTGGTCCAGCAGCCGCCGCAGCGACGCCAGCTGGCCGATGTCGAAGATCTCGTACTCCGGGACGATGCCCCGCTCCTGCATCCCCTTGTGCAGCGCGACGACGAACTCCCAGCGGTTCAGGAACACGTCGTCGCCGAAGTTCACCGTGCCCATGGTGCAGGACGCCGAGTCGGGCAGGGCGTCGAGCACCCTGAGCCGGTCGGCCTCCGGGTCGGTCACCGCGCCGCCCGTGGACAGCTGCACGATCAGGTCCGTGTGCTCGCGCAGGGCGGCGACCGTCTCCTTGAGCAGCCCGAGGTCCAACGTCGGCTTGGTGTCCGCACCGCGGATGTGCACGTGCACCATCGCGGCGCCGACCTGCTCGCACGCCTGCGCGGTGCTGACCAGTTCCGCCAAGGTGACCGGCAGCTGGGGGACGTCGGCCTTCGCGTGCTCGGCCCCGGTGGGGGCGACGGTGAGCAGCGTGCCGTGGGATCCGGGTCGGGACATGTCGTGATCCTGGCACAGAACCCGTTCGGGTCGACTCCTCAGCGGTGCCCGTGCGGCGCGGAACCGCAGGCAGGCGGCGTGGCCGGTTTTCCGGTCCGGATGATCGGCACGCGGTCAGCGGCCGAGGTTGCGCGCCGCCTCACGGCCCAGGCCGGGGGTGTCCGGCGGCACGGAGTCCGGGTCGACGCTCGCCTGGACGCGGCGGTCCTCCGCGCCGACCAGCAGCTCCGTCTCCGGTGAGATCGACCGCTTGACCAGCGCGAGCACGATCGTGCCCAGCTCGTGGTGCAGCGCCACGCTGCCGACCCGGCCGACCACGCGGTCCTCCACCAGCACCGGGTCGCCGGTCTCCGGCTGCACCTCGCGTGACCCGTCCAGGTGAAGCAGCAGCATCCGGCGTGGCGGGCGGCCGACGTTGTGCACCTTCGAGACCGTCTCCTGGCCCCGGTAGCAGCCCTTGTCGAGGTGCACGGCCCCGCCGATCCAGTTCACCTCGTGCGGGATGGTCTTCTCGTCGGTGTCCACGCCCAGCCTCGGGTGCAGCGACTCCACCCGCAACGCCTCGAACGCCCAGCTGCCCGCCGGGCGGGCGCCCGCGTCGGTGAGCCTGGCCCACCAGCCCGCGATCTCGCCGCGCGGGACGAGCAGGTCGACCGCGTCCTGGCCCGGCCACGTCATCCGGCGGGCGAAGCCGCCCTCCAGCGCGACCACGCCGTGCGGACCGTCGGGCAGCGGTAGGTCCAGCTTGGCGAACAGGCCCGGGACCTCCGGGCCGACGACGGTCAGCACGGCCAGCTCCGCCGTGGCGTCGCGCGGCTCGACCTTCGACCAGAAGACCATCTTGGTCAGGTACGCCAGCAGCTCGGCCGCCCGCGACGCCTCCGTGTCGAGGTAGACCACGCCGCCGACGTTCGCCACCACCGCGTGGTGCTCGACCCGGCCCTGCACGTCCAGGATCAGCGCCTCGGTGCCCTCACCCTCGCCGAGCGCGGTGAAGTGCTGGCTGGTCAGCGAGTGCAGCCAGGTCAACCGGTCGTCACCGGGCACCGCCAGCACGGCCCGGTTCGACCGGTCGAACACCGCGACCGACCGCGCCGCCGAGCGCTGTTCGGCGAACGGGTCGCCGAAGTGCCACGGCACGCCCTGGTCGGGGGCACCCTCGAACGGGGCGACGGCACCGGGGGCGGTCAACAGCGGTGAATTCACTCGGACTCCTTCGGTGCGCTCAAGCACTCGCGGCACGTGCCGGACAGCGCGAGGTGGCTCGCATCAAGTTCGAACCCGTACTCGTCCCGCAGTGTTCCCCCGAGCGGGGAGAGCAGCTCGCACGGCACCTCGTCCACCCGCCCGCACCGGTGGCAGACCAGGTGCACGTGCTCGTGGGCGTGGACCGAGTAGGTGGGCGCGCCGTGCCCGAGGTGGGTGTGCCGGACCAGGCCGAGCCGGTCCAGCAGGTCCAGCGTGCGGTAGACCGTGGTGATGTTGACCGTGGGAGCCGTGACCTGCACGCGCTGGCAGATCTGCTCGGGCGTGGCGTGCCCCAGTTCGCGCACGGCGTCCAGCACGAGCTGGCGCTGGGGTGTCATCCGCAGGCCGCGTTCGTGCAGCGTCTTGCGCAGGGCTTTCGGAGCGCTGGCGGTGTCCACGAATCCGATGGTAGGCCGTGAGTAGTCTCACGGTATGCGCGTGCTGGCACTGCTGGACGGAACCCTGGCCGACCCCGACGCCCCGCTGATCCGGGTCGACGACTTCGGCCTGATGCGCGGCGACGGTGTCTTCGAGACCATCCTCGTCGTCGACGGCAAGCCCCGGGAGCTCGGTCCGCACCTGGACCGGCTGGCCCGTTCGGCGGCCATGCTCGACCTGCCCGAACCGGACCGGGCCGCGTTCGAGCGTGCCGTCGACCTCGTGCTGGACAACTGGACGGGCGGCGCGGAGATCGCGCTCAAGCTCGTCCACACGCGCGGCGTCGAGGGCGGCGACGGCACGCCGACCGGCTTCGCGCTGGGCATGGACATCGCGCCGAAGGTGATGGCGCAGCGCGCCGAGGGCATCGCCGCGGTCACCCTGGACCGGGGGATCGAGCCGGGCCTGATGGAGCGCGCGCCGTGGCTGCTGCTCGGTGCCAAGTCGCTGTCGTACGCGGTCAACATGGCCGCGATCCGCGAGGCGGAACGGCGCGGCGCGGCCGAGGTCGTGTTCACCACGTCGTCCGGCTCGGTGCTGGAGGGCCCCACCTCCACCCTGATCATGGTCCGCGGCCGGACCCTGACCACGCCGCCCGCCGAACTGGGCATCCTGCCCGGCACCACGCAGGCCGCGCTGTTCCGGGCCGCCGAGCGGGAGGGCTGGGCGGTCGAGGTGCGGCCGATCGCGGTGGACGAGCTGTACTCGGCGGACGGCGTGCTCCTGGTGTCGAGCGTCCGCAAGATCACCCGCGTGCACACGTTGGACGGCAAGACCCTGCCGGACGCCGCGGAGCTGCACGCGGAGCTGGCCGGCCTCTACGAGTCTGTGTACATGGCCGCTGCTCCGCAGACGGCGGCGAGGTCGCCCGAAAGTCGGCCGCTCGCGCCCTGATTTCCCGACGATCGAAAAGCGTGATCGCCGGGAAATGAGGACGCGAACGACCGACGTGACCTCGCGGAGGTCTGCCCCGGGCGCCTCCTCCGCGCCCAGGGCCACCCCTACTACTTCAGGCCGGCGTCCACCGCGTTGATCAGGGTGCCGTTGGCGGTGTCACCCGACATCTCCCAGATCATCGCGCCGAGCAGGCCGCGCTGCTTGAGCCACGCGGTCTTCTTCTGGATCGCCCACACGTCGTCGAACGTCCACCACTGCCCGCCGTTGCCGGTGAAGCAGGACGTCGCCACGGCGGCCTCGTCGTGGTGCACCGTGCAGCCCGGCACGCTCGCCAGCAGGTTCGAGTACCCGCGCGTGCCCGCCTCCTCGGCGAACTGGCCGGGTGCCGCCCCGGTCGCCGACTGCCACTCGCCGTTCTTCGCCCCCGCCTGGACGCCCTGCCAGCCGCGGCCGTAGAAGGCCAGCCCGATGGTGATCTTGCGCGGGTGCACGCCGACCGAGGTGTAGGCGTTCACCGCGTTCTCCACGCTGAAGTGGAACGGGTACGGGTCGTCGGAGTCGGCGTACAGGTTGCCCTGGTGGCCGGTGCGGTTGGGCTCCCACGAGTTGTCGCTGCCCGCGCCGTGGAAGTCGTAGCCCTGCACGTTGAAGATGTCCAGGGACTTCGCCACCTGCGGCAGGTCCCACCCGGCCTCGATCTTCGCCGGGTCGGCCGGGGTGAACGCGGTCAGCTCGTAGCGGCGGCCCGCCTGCGCGCCCAGCTCGTCGAGCTGCCGGCGGAACTCCTCGATCAGCAGCGTGTTGTTCTGCTTGTCGTTCGGCCCGATGTGGTTGCCCGCGTGGCCCTCCGCGCCCGGCCACTCCCAGTCGAGGTCGATGCCGTCGAAGATGCCCGCCGCCGTGCCGGGTCCGCCCGCCGCGTTGTAGACGGGCAGGTTGCCCTTGATGTAGATGTCCAGGCACGACTTGACGAACTTCTTGCGCGCCGCGTCCGTGGCCGCGACGTCGGAGAAGTACTTCGAGTACGTCCACCCGCCCAGCGAGATCAGGACCTTCAGGTGCGGGTGCTTGGCCTTGAGCTTGCGCAGCTGGTTGTAGTTGCCGCGCAACGGCTCCCAGCCGGTGTCGCCGACGCCGTCCACGGACTGCGCCGCGCTGAACGGCCTGCTGTAGTCGGCTTCCGCGTCACCCGCTCCGTCACCCTGGTTCGGGTCCTGCGGGTCCGGCGAGGTGCCCTTGGTGACGCCGTGCAGGCAGGTGAGGTTGACCGGGTCGATGTTGCCGAACGCGTAGTTCAGGTGCGTCAGCTTGGCCGCCGTGCCGCTGGTGTCCAGGTTCTTCACGAAGTACTGGCGGCCGTAGATGCCCCACTGCACGAAGTACCCGACCCGCGCGTACCCGTCGACGATGTCCGAAGTGGACACCGTGACGGCGTTGCTCGCGGCGGACACGTTGTCGTACAGGTCCCGGGCGCGGACGGTGAAGGTGTAGGGCGTGGACGGTGACAGGCCGTCGACCTTCGCGGTCGTGCCGGTCACCGTCGCCTTCACGGTGTTGCCCTGGTAGACGTCGTAGTTGGCCACGCCCCGGTTGTCGGTGGACGCGTCCCAGCTCAGCGTGACGCTGCCGGCGTCCTTGGCGGTGCCGCGCAGGTTCGCGGGCGTGGTCGGCGGCTGGGTGTCGTCGGCGGGGTTGTTGGTGGTCACGGTGAGCGCGTTGGAGGCCGTGGACAACGTGCCCTTGGTGTCCTTGGCCTTCACCGTGAAGCTGTAGGCGGTGTTCGGGGTGAGCCCCGCGACGGTGGCGCTGGTGGACGTGACCGTGGTGGCCAGGGTCGTGCCGTTGTAGACCTCGTAACCGGCGATCGGCAGCGAGCCGGGGGTGGAGGCGGTCCACGCCAGCGAGACGGTCTTGGTCGTCTTCACCGGCGAGTGCAGGTCGGCCGGCGGGGTCGGTGGCGTGTCCGGGGTGCCGTCGCAGTTGGCGTTGTTGACCCGGCAGGTCACCGGTTCGGCGGCTCGGCTGAGCGTGAACGTCGGGCTGTACGGCTCGGTGGAGCGCCGTGCGCCCACGCTGCGGTTGTAGTGCACCGGGTTGAGCGTGACGGCGGTGCCGGTCTGGCTGATCGTGGCGTGCTGCGCACCGCTCGCCGTGACGCCGGCGGGCAGGGTGAACGTGATCGACCAGTCGGAGAGCACCGCGTCGGTGTTGTTGTTGACCACGAACTTGCCGGTCGAGCCGGAGAGGCTGAAGTCGGCCGTGGTCGGCGCGGGCGGTGGTGGCGGTGGGCCACTGCCGTCGCAGTTCGCGCCGTTGACCGTGCAGGTCGTCGGGTCGACGGCCTGGCTGAGGGTGAACGTCGGGCTGTAGGGCGCGGTGTCGCGGCCAGCCTGGATGGTGCCGATGTAGAACGCGGGCGTCAGGGTCACCCGCGTGCCGGTCTGCGTCGTGGTGGCGTGCTGCGCGCCGCTGATGGTGACGCCGGGCGGCAGGTCGAACTTGATCGACCAGCCGGAGATGGCGGCGGTGGTCGGGTTGGCGACCACGAACTTGCCCGTGGTGCCGGTTCTGCTGAACGTGGCGGTCAGACCGGTCGCGGCGGCGGCGGGTGCGGTCAGCGCTGCGGTGGCCAGCAGGAAGGCCACGAGCGCGATGGCTGGTCGGCGCATCAGGGTGTGCCTCTCGAGACAGTGAGTTGTCGAGAACCACGGCGGCCTGGTGGTGCCTTCGTCGCTACTTGCCGAACGCCTCCGAACGTAGGTCGTGCGGCGGGCGTTGACAATGGGTCTAGACCAATTGCGTCCGTTCAGCCGTGCGGGTCGAACCGGAGCCGGGTGCCGGGCCTGGCCTGGCCGAGCAGCGGGAGCGCGTGGGCGGCGACCACGCCGATCACCGGGTAGCCGCCGGTCGTCGGGTGGTCGGCGAGGAAGACGACTGGGCGCCCGTCGGCCGGTACCTGCACCGCGCCGGTGACCAGGCCTTCGCTCGGCAGCTCCTGCCCGACCCGGCACGCGGTCCGGTCCAGCGCGGTGCCGGAGAGGCGGAGGCCGACGCGGTTGCTGCGGTCCGACACCGTCCAACGGCCTGCCCGGAGTTGGCGCGCCGGGTTGTCGAACCAGTCGTCGCGGGGACCGAGGAGGACGGGCACGACCAGCTCGTCCGGCACGTGCACGCCGACCAGCACGTCCACGCCCACCGGCACGCCGGTCGGGTCGCCGAGGGGCAGTTCGTCGTCGGGGCGCAGCGGTGCGGGGCCGAGGCCGGAGAGCAGGTCGGTGGACCGGCTGCCGAGGTCGGTCGGGACCGTGATGCCGCCGGACACCGCCACGTAGCACCGGAGGCCGTTCCGGGGTGTGCCGAGGGCGAGGGTGTCGCCAGGGGCCAGGTGCAGCGGCGAGTCGCGCAGGACGCCGTTGACCAGCGCGGGCGTCGATGGGCCGGTGACGGCGACCGTGCACGAGGCGTTGGTGCGCAGCGACAGGCCGCCGAGGAGCACTTCGAGCCCGGCCGCGTCCTCGGGGTTGCCGACCAGCCGGTTGGCGAGCGTGAACGAGCGCGTGTCCAGCGCACCGGAGGGCGGCACGCCCAAGTGCGCGTGACCCGGCCGGCCGAGGTCCTGGACGAGCGCCAGCGGGCCGGTGCGCAGCACGGTCAGGGTGCGCGAGCGTTCAACTCGGGTGTGCTGGGCGTTAACCTCTCGCGTTGCGGGTGTTGGACTCTCGCGGAGACTCGGGTTCATCGGACGGCCTCGAAGCGGACGCGGTCGCCCGGGGTGAGCAGGGCCGGGGTGGCGCGGCGCGGGTCGAACAGCGGCGCGTCGGTGCGGCCGATCAGCCGCCAGCCGCCGGGAGTGGCGCGGGGGTAGGCGGCGGTGAACTCGCCCGCCACGCCCACCGAGCCGGCCGGAACCTTGGTCCGCGGCGAGTCCAGGCGTGGCTGGCGCAGCGGTTCGGGCAGGCCGGTCAGGTAGGCGAAGCCCGGTGCGAAACCGCAGAACGCGACCCGGTAGTCGGCGCCGGTGTGCAGCTCGACCACCTCGGCGGTGGTCAGGCCCGCCGTCTCGGCCACCAGGTCGAGGTCGGGGCCGTCGTAGCGGACGCCGATGACCACCTCGTCACCGACGGCCTCCGGCTGGTGGGTCAGGTCCGCGGCGGCCAGGAGTCGGCTGACCGCACGCGCCGTGTCGGGCCCGGCGGCGACCAGCACGGTGCGGGCCGCCGGGACGAGTTCGACCAGGCCTGGCAGTTCCGCCGCGGCGACGGCGGCGCGCACGGCCTCCACCTCGCCGAGCGAGTCCACCTCGACGAGCACCGCATCGTCGCCGCAACGCCGCAGCCGCATGGGTACAGATTAGATGAGGATTGTTGAACAATCCAACTGTGATCGATACGGCACCGCCGACAGCAGGCAAAACTCAGCCGACGATGCGCTTCAGGTGGGCCGAGGTGTGGGGCTGGAGGGGCTGACCCACCATGGCCCGCTCCTCGACGTACGCCAGGTCGCCGTTGTTGACGATGCCGTACAGGCGCTGCGCCGCGGTGACGTCCTTGGCGGTCGCGGTGCGGACCACGGCGTCGGTGGAGATCTCCCACGACGTCTGGTTGCGCGGCTTGCCGTAGTACAGCTCCACGATCCCGGTGTTGTGCGTGAGCAGCACCTCGATCGTGTCGTCCGGCTGCGGTCGCCAGAAGCCCGTCTCGCGCGCCGCCTGCCGGATCACGCCGCCGTTCTCGTCCAGCAGCCACGCCCGTGCCTCGTAGTACAGGAACGGCCGGCCGTCGTGCGCGAACGTGATCTGCTGCCCGTAGCGGAACGGGCCGTCGATCGTCGGGTACACGACCTCGCCCTCGCCGCGCCACACGCCGACCAGCGGCAGCAGCGCGAGGCACGCGTCGTGCAGCGAGGGGCCGGAGCGCAGGTTCGCCGTGTCCGCCGGGATCGGCAGGTCGTCGAACTGCGGCAGGTTGCGCCCGCCGGTCACCGCGGCGCGCGAAGCGGCGGCCTGGACGGCCGCGTCACCACTGCCCGGAACGGGCTCGTCGCCGCTCACCGCTGGTCGGAGAACAGGCGGTACACCACGTACCCGGCGAACCACACGATCAGCAGGGACACGAGGACCAGCAATCCTGTGAAGAAGTGTTCCACCCGCCCAGTTTAGGCACCCGACCCGGAAAGCCGCCGACCCCGGTGGCGAACGCCACCGGGGTCGGCGAAGGGGTAGCGCCGGGGGCAGCCCGTGCGCTCCCGCGTCTCAGGCCACCGCGACCTCGACCGGGTGCACGCCCGGCCCGTCCGCGTTGACCGACGCCTGCCCGTTGCCCGACCGGTGCAGCGCGCGGATCGTCCACGCACCGGGCGCGGCGTAGAACCGGAAGTCGCCGTCGGCCGAGGACACGACCTCGGCGGTGAACTCGCCCGAAGCGTCCAGCAGGCGCACGAACGCACCGCCGACCGGGGCGCCGTCCGACTTGACCTTGCCGGTCAGCACGACCTCGTTCGCGCCGACCTGGATGTCCACGCCCTGCTGGGGCGCGCCGCAACCGTCCAAGCTCATGATCAGCCTTCCTTGCCGCTGCCGAGTTCGACGGGCACGCCGACCAGCGAGCCGTACTCGGTCCAGGAACCGTCGTAGTTCTTCACGTCCTCGTGGCCGAGCAGCTCGTGCAGCGCGAACCAGGTGTGCGACGAGCGCTCGCCGATGCGGCAGTAGGCGATCGTCTTGCGGGAACCGTCGAAACCGGCCTCGCCGTAGATCTCGGCCAGCTCCTCGTTCGACTTGAACGTGCCGTCCTCGTTGGCCGCCTTGCTCCACGGCACGTTGATCGCGCTCGGGATGTGGCCGGCGCGCTGCGCCTGCTCCTGCGGCAGGTGCGCGGGCGCGAGCAGCTTGCCGGAGAACTCGTCGGGCGAGCGCACGTCGACCAGGTTCTTGTTGCCGATCGCGTCGACGACCTCGTCGCGGAACGCGCGGATCGCCAGGTTCTGCTCCTGGGCCTTGAACTCGGTCGCCGGGCGCTCGACCTGCTCCTTGTCCAGCGGGCGGCCGTCGAGCTCCCACTTCTTGCGGCCGCCGTCGAGCAGCTTCACGGTGTCGTGGCCGTACAGCTTGAAGTACCAGTACGCGTAGGCGGCGAACCAGTTGTTGTTGCCGCCGTAGAGGATGACCGTGTCGTCGTTGGCGATGCCCTTGGCGGACAGCAGCTTCTCGAAGCCCTCGCGGTCGACGAAGTCGCGCCGCACCGGGTCCTGCAGCTCGTTCTTCCAGTCGATCTTCACCGCGCCCGGGATGTGGCCGCCGTCGTAGGCGGTGGTGTCCTCGTCCACCTCCACGAACACCACGCCGGGCGTGTTGAGGTTCTCCTCGGACCAAGCGGCCGAGACCAGGACGTCTTCACGGCTCATCGAGCTGCTCCAATTTCTTCGTTCTGTTGCGACTGAGTCACTGGGGTCGGGCGAGGGCGGGTGCGTAGCGGCGCAGGAGCAGGAACATCTCGCAGCCCAGGCACAGGCCGACCGCGGCGTTGAGCAGCGCGGCGACCAGCGCGGCGGACGTGGCGACGACGCCGAGCGCGGTGACGCCGGTGGCGTAGCCGATCGTGCCGGTGAGCGCGAAGACGAACCCGACGCCCTGCGCGAACCGCAGCGGGGCGGCTTCCTCGCGCTCGGTCGTCGGCTTGAGCCTCGGCTGCACGGCGAACCGGTAGACGTGGCCCCACGGGTTGAGCTTGAGCGAGATGAACGCGCACATCGCGAACAGCAGGGTCTGCGCGGCGAGCAGCCGCCACGAGCCGGTCAGCAGCACGACCGCCAGGATGGCGGTGGTGATCCAGGCGC
Source organism: Saccharothrix sp. CB00851 (assembly GCF_001905065.1). Taxonomy (NCBI): domain Bacteria; kingdom Bacillati; phylum Actinomycetota; class Actinomycetes; order Pseudonocardiales; family Pseudonocardiaceae; genus Saccharothrix; species Saccharothrix sp. CB00851. The sequence continues at coordinate 609,744 of NZ_LWLC01000001.1, read as the reverse complement.
TGAACCGCGGGCCACGCGGATCGACCGGCGCGTCCCTGGTGGCGGTGGCTTCGTTCGGCACGGCGACCTCCTGACGGTGGACAAGACTGGTAGTCCGTCTCAGGCGGTGTTAGGGCAGGCGCACACGCCCGTCAAGGGTGTGCCGTGCCGCCGGGACCGCCCGGTCAGCGCGCCGCGCGACACAGGCTGCTGCGCACGCGGCACAGGTCCACCGCGAGTCGCTTGGTCAGCAGCGTGGTCACGGGTTCGAGCCTAGCCGCTCGTCCCTGCTGTCGGGAGTGGCGTCCAAGGCGTGGGAATGCCCAGGTTCACCCGATCGGTCCAGGCAGGTGTGGGCGCAACGCCGCGATGAGCGTGTCGGGCTTCGGGACCCCGCCGACCCGCGCGAGTTCCGCGCCGGACGGGGCCAGCGCCAACGTGGTCGGCGCCCGCAGCACCCCGAGGTCCGCCGCGACCTCCGGCAGGTCGGTCACGTCCAGTTCGACGTGCCGCAGTCCCTCGACGCGGCGGGCGAGGTCTTCGAGCACCGCCCGGGTCTGCCGGCAGTTCGCGCAGAACGCCGTGGACAGCTGTACCAGCGTCACCGGCGTGTCGGCGTCGAGCAGGTCGCGCACGGGACCGGGCAGGCTCACCTCTGCCGTGGCCTGCTCGGCCACGCGGACGCGCCCGTCACGCGCACGCAGCACCACCGCGATGACGGCCACGACCGCCACCGCACCCAGCAGTGCCCACGCACCGGTCACCTAGTTGCCGCCTCCGTCCAGCATGATGTCGTTGATCGCGCCTTCCACGGTGAACGCGCCGGTCTCCACCTTGACAGCGGTCGGCGTCACCGTGAAGGGCAGCGCGCCCGGGTCGATGGTCACGCTCAACGCCTCGCGCACCACACCGAGCACCGCCTCCAGCCCGTCCAGGGCCATGTCGTCCAGCTCGACGTCGTTCACCCCGATCACCACCTGGCCGTTGACCAGCGAAACCGTCCCGTACGCGGTGATGCGCAGGTCGCGGCCGGCGACCTTGGTCTTGCCCGACAGCTTCACCGCCGCGATCGTCGGGTCCGCCGCCTGCCCGTCGGTCACCTTGGTGCGCTTGTCCGGGTCGATCGCCAGGTCGGTGAACGGCGTGATCTGGTTGACCAGCCGGCTCAGGTCGTTGGCCTTGATCTTGACGCTGCCCCTGACCTGGTCGATCCGCGCGTCGCGGGTGTCGCCCGCCAGCAGGTCCGACAGGCCGATGCGGGTGTGCTTGAGGTTCGCCCGGATCTCCAGGTCGCGCAGCTGGTCGCGCACGGGCACGCCGGTGGCGCTGATCTCGATGTCCCGGTAGTCGCCGCCGATCGCCTGGGTGATGAACGGGAAGCCGTTGATCCGGACCGACGGGTCCTCGCTGAGCCCGAACTTCTCCCGCATCTTCTGCGCGACCTGGTACTCGCCGACCGCGGCCAGCCCGAAGTCGGCCGCCACCAGCAGCCCGCCGACCACCAGCGCGGAGATGATCAGCTTGCGCCCGCGCGCGGGACGGCGGCGCTCGGTCTTGGTCGTCGCGGTCATCGCCTGTCCTCTGTCGGATCCGTGTGGTGGGGCGCGGTGCGGTCGTCCAGCCAGGTCGCGATCCGGTCCACCAGGGCGGGCGTCATCGACGACTCGGCGTGCCGCACGCCGGGTTCGAGCCACAGCTCGGCGCCGCCGCCCGCCGCTCGGTGCAGCGCGACGGCGTGGGCCGGGTCGAAGTAGTGGTCCTGCTCACCGTGCACGATCAGCAGTGGGGTCGGGGTGATCCGGTGCACGACCTCCAGCGGGCTCTCCGGCGTGCTCCGCCACGGCGGACCGAGGCGGACGCCGAGCGCGCGGGCGGCGAGCCTGCCGTGCGGCTGTTCGAGCAGCCAGTGCACCCGGCGCATGGCCACCGTGTCGCGCACCCACCAGCGCGACGGCGCGCTGACCGCCGCCACCGCGTCCGGCTTGTCGTGGTGCAGGCCCGCGTGGCGCAGGGCGACGGACGCACCCATGGAGAAGCCGACGGTCACCACCCGCCGGTACCCGAGATCGCGGGCGAGCGAAACACCGGCCGCGAGGTCGTGGATCTCGTCATCGCCGACGGTGGACCGCCCGCCCGAGCGGCCGTGGCCCCGGAAGTCCAGCGCGACGACGCCGCCGTGCCTCGCGAACCGGTGCAACACGCGTGACACGAACGGTTTGCGAACGTGATTCGTGAAGCCGTGACCCACCACGAATGCGAGATCCGTCACGGACGGTGTTGATCTCACGTGCACACCGTGCAGGCGGACAGCGTCATGTGACATGGATGTAACAGGCGTGACGCTTGTGGAAACAACTGTGACTCTGACCTGCTGACCTGGGTCTTTCGTGGTGTGCACCGGTATTGTCTCCGTCATCCGCAGGCAACGGGGCCCGGTCACCGTACTTCGCCTGTGCTGGTCGGTGACCAAGCACCGGCCGAACGAGAGGGCGCCGCGATGAGTATCGACGTGCTGCTGTTGACCACCGACTCCGACCCCGAGGCGGTTCTCCCCGCGCTGTCGCTCCTCCCGCACGAGGTGCGTCCGCTGCGCCCGGAGGTCTCGGCGCTGCTGGAGGCGGGTCCGCACGACATCGTCCTGGTCGACGCGCGGACCGACCTGGTCGGCGCGCGCAGCCTGTGCCGGCTGCTGGACTCCAGCGGGGTGGACGTGCCCGTGGTGGCCGTTGTCACCGAGGGCGGCCTGGTCGCGGTCAACTCCGACTGGAGCGTGGACGAGATCCTGCTCCCCACCTCCGGTCCGGCCGAGGTGGACGCCCGGCTGCGCCTGGTGCGCTCCCGGCGCGGCACCACGCAGCCCGGCGGCGACGGCTCGCTGCAGCTCGGTGAGCTGGTCATCGACGAGGCCACCTACACCGCCCGCCTGCGCGGCCGCCCCCTCGACCTGACCTACAAGGAGTTCGAGCTCCTCAAGTACCTGGCGCAGCACGCGGGCCGCGTGTTCACCCGCGCGCAGCTGCTGCAGGAGGTCTGGGGCTACGACTTCTTCGGCGGCACGCGGACGGTGGACGTGCACGTCCGGCGCCTGCGCGCCAAGCTGGGCCCCGAGCACGAGTCGCTCATCGGAACCGTGCGCAACGTGGGCTACAAGTTCGTCCGCCCCCCGCGCCCGGGCAGCACCCGCCGCGTGGACCACGCGATCGAGGCACCGGAGACGCAGATCGACGACGCCGAGCTGATCTACCGTGCTTGATCGCCGCTGCTCCGCAGACGGCGGCGAGGTCGCGTCGGTAGGTCGAGCCTGATTTCGCGACGATCGAAAAGCGTGATCGTCGCGAAATGAGTCTCGACCTACCGACGCGACCTCGCGGGGAGTTCCACTAGGTTCGTCCGTGTGGAATTGAGCTGGTTCGAGAGGCTGTCCCCCGAGCAGGCCGACGAGGTCACCGGTCTGCTCGGGGCTGCCGAAGCTGTCGACGGTGTCGCGCCGGTCGGCGAGGCCGTGATCCTGCGCCTGCGCCCGGACGCGCACGGCAGCCGTCACCTGCTCGCCCGCGATGGCGGGACCCTGGTCGGCTACCTGCACCTGGACGTCTTCGGCGACTCCGACGGCAACGAGGTCGCCGAGCTGGCCGTCCACCCCGACCACCGCCGCCGCGGCCACGGCACCGCGCTGGTCGAAGCCGTGGCCGACCGCGCCAAGCCCCTGCGGATCTGGTCGCACGGCGGTCACCCGGGTGCCGGTGCGCTGGCCGCCGAGCTCGGCTACCGCAAGGTCCGCGAGCTGCTGCGCCTGCGCCGCCCGCTCGACGCCGACCTGCCCGAACCCGTGCTGCCCGCCGGCGTCACGCTGCGCCGGTTCGTGCCCGGCCGGGACGAGGCCGCCGTCGTCTACGTCAACCACCGGGCGTTCTCGTGGCACCCCGAGCAGAGCGCGATGAGCATCGAGGACGTGCGGCAGAAGGAGGAGCAGCCCTGGTTCGACCCGGCCGGGTTCCTCCTCGCGGTCGACGCCGACGGGCGGCTGCTCGGCTTCCACTGGACCAAGGCGCACACCGCTGACCTCGGCGAGGTGTACGTGGTGGGCGTCGACCCGGACGCGCAGGGTGGCGGCCTCGGCAAGGCCATCACCCTCGCGGGGCTCGCTCACCTCCGTGACGCGGGACTGCGGCAGGTGATGCTGTACGTCGAGTCCGACAACGCTGCGGCGTTGGCCGTGTACGACCGGTTGGGATTCACCCGCTGGGATTCGGACGTCCAATACGCCCGGTAGTGACAAACCCATCACGCCATGCAAACGTGCAGGTCACGGGACACCCAAAAGGCGGTGTACTCGGTCACTTCCCGTTGGGTGTTCACCCGTCGTTCACTTTCTCCTGGGCGCCTGTCCACCCTCGCTACCTACCGTCCGTGTCGAGCGGCGGGGCCTTCGCCGCGAAATCCGCTTCCGTAGCTGGAGGACTCCCAGGTGAAGACCAAGCGACACGGCGCCGTACTCGGCCTGATCGCGGCCGGTGCGCTTCTGCTCACCGCGTGTGGCAGCGACAACAACGCCCCTTCCACTGGTGGCACGTCGGCGGCCGGCCAGGGCTCGTCGACCCCCGTCGAGTGCGGTGGCAAGTCGAAGCTCAGCGCAGAGGGCTCCTCGGCCCAGAAGAACGCCATGGACACGTTCGTCCAGGCGTACCAGCAGAAGTGCCAGGGCGCGGACCTCGCGTACAACGCCTCCGGCTCGGGTGCGGGCGTCAAGCAGTTCATCGCGGCCCAGGTCGACTTCGGCGGCTCCGACTCGCCGCTGTCGGAGAGCAAGGGCGAGGTCGCCAAGGCGGCCGAGCGCTGCCAGGGCAACCCGGCGTGGAACCTGCCGCTGGTCTTCGGGCCGGTCGCGGTCGGCTACAAGCTGTCGGGCGTCACCGACCTCACGCTGTCCGGCGAGGTCATCGCCAAGATCTTCAACGGCGGCGTCAAGAAGTGGAACGACCCGGCGATCGCGGCCCTCAACAGCGGCGCGTCCCTGCCGGACAAGGACATCAAGGTCGTCTACCGCTCGGACGAGTCCGGCACCACGGACAACTTCCAGCTCTACCTGAAGGCCGCCTCGAAGGGCGCGTGGACCCAGGGCGCCGGCAAGCAGTTCAACGGCGGTGTCGGTGAGGCCAAGGAGAAGTCCGCGGGTGTCGCGCAGGCCGTCGGCTCGATCGACGGTGCCATCACCTACGTCGAGCTGTCCTTCGCCCAGGACAACAAGCTGTCCCTCGCCAAGATCGACAACGGCTCCGGCGCGGTCGAGCTGAACGAGGAGTCGGTCGGCAAGGCCATCGACGGTGCCAAGCTCAAGGGCACGGGCAACGACATGGTCCTCGACCTCGACTCGATCTACGCCTCCACCGAGGCGGGCACCTACCCGCTGCTGCTGGCCACCTACGAGATCGTCTGCTCCAAGGGTTACGACGCCGACACCGCGAAGGCCGTCAAGGCGTTCCTCACGGTCGCGGCGACCGACGGGCAGGCCGGTCTCTCCGAGGCGGGTTACGCTCCCGTGCCCAAGGCCTTCCAGGAGAAGCTGCTGACCGCCATCAAGGCCATCGCCTGACCAGGCCGGCACACTTCCCGGGAACGCCATTGCGATGAACGACCGCACAGTGGCCCCACGCCCCGCGGGCACCGGTTCGACCGGTGCCCGCGCGGGCGTTCCGGCTGCCCGACCCGCCTCGGAGGCTCCGATTCCCCCGACTACGGAAGCCGATCGGAAGACTGTCGTCCGACCGGGTGACCGGATCTTCGCTGGCCTGGCCACCGGCTCGGGCATCTTCATCGTGGTCCTGATCGCGGCGATCGGCATCTTCCTGCTGCTCCAGGCCGTCCCCTCGCTCGCGCTGGACAAGGTCAACTTCCTGACCAGCCGCGAGTGGTCGACCAGCGATGTCGACAACATGCGGTACGGCATCCTGGATCTGCTCCTGGTGACCATCGTGTCGTCCGCGTTCGCGTTGATCATCGCGATGCCGATCGCCCTCGGCATCGCCCTGTTCCTCACCCAGTACGCGCCGCGCCGGCTCGCCCGGCCGTTCGCCTACGTCATCGACCTGCTGGCCGCCGTGCCGTCGATCATCTTCGGCTTGTGGGGCCTGCTCGTGCTCGGGCCGGTGCTCACCCCGATCGGCCAGTGGCTCACCTCGAACCTCGGCTTCATCCCGCTGTTCGCCGAGGGCAACGTCAGCATCGAGCTGGGCGGCACCATCTTCACCGCCGGCATCGTGCTGGCGGTGATGATCCTGCCGATCATCACCGCCGTCAGCCGCGAGGTGTTCGACCGCACGCCCGTCACCCACATCGAGGGTGCCATCGCGCTCGGCGCCACCAAGTGGGAGGTCGTGCGCACCACCGTGCTGCCGTTCGGCAAGGCGGGCTACGTCAGCGCCTCCATGCTCGGCCTCGGCCGCGCCCTCGGTGAGACGATCGCGTTGACGATCATCCTGAGCGGCACCGGCGCCGCGTTCGCGTGGAGCCTGTTCGACGGCGGCGCGACGTTCGCGTCCAAGATCGCGCTGGCCGCGCCCGAGTTCAACGACCCGCGCACGGCGGGCGCCTACATCGCCGCGGGCTTGGTGCTGTTCGTCCTCACGTTCGGCGTCAACGCCATCGCCCGGTCCATCGTCGCCGGTCACAAGGAGTACGAATGACGACCGACACGGCGGACCTGAACCGCCTCGCGACACCGCCGACGTTCCAGAGCGTCAGCGGGGCGCGCAAGCTCAAGAACGGCATCGCCACCGCGCTGGTGTACGGGGCGTTCTTCGTCGCGATCGTGCCGCTGATCTGGGTGCTGTTCGTGGTGATCGAACGCGGGTTCCCGGTGGTGCTCGACCCCGACTGGTGGCAGAAGTCGCTGTCCGGTCTGCTGTCGCGCCAGCAGGGCGGCGGCGTTTACCACGCGATCTACGGCACGTTGGTGCAAGGCCTGGTGTGCGGGCTGCTGTCCGTTCCGATCGGCCTGTTCGTCGGCATCTACCTGGTGGAGTACGGCGGCCGGTCCAAGCTGTCGCGCGCCACCACGTTCATGGTCGACATCCTGACCGGTGTGCCGTCCATCGTGGCCGCGCTGTTCATCTACACGCTGTGGATCACCTACTTCGGCTTCGGCCGCAGCGGTTTCGCGGTGTCGCTGGCGCTGGTGCTGCTCATGGTGCCGGTGATCGTGCGGACCACCGAGGAGATGCTCAAGATCGTGCCGGACGAGCTGCGCGAGGCGTCCTACGCGCTCGGCATCCCCAAGTGGAAGACGATCGTCAAGGTCGTCATCCCGACGGCGCTGTCCGGCATCATCACCGGCATCATGCTGGCCCTGGCCCGCGTCATGGGCGAGACCGCGCCGGTGCTCGTGCTGGCCGCGTACGCGCCGTACATCAACTACAACCTGTTCGACGGGCCGATGGCGTCGCTGCCGCTGCTGATGACGTCGGAGCGGAACAACCCGACGCAGGCCGGTTTCGAGCGGATCTGGGGTGCGGCGATCACCCTGGTCATCATCATCACGCTGTTCAACCTGCTGGCTACCGTGATCTCGCGGTGGCTGGCTCCGAAGACGAAGTGAGCGGGCGGTCATGGCCAAGCGCATCGACGTGAAAGACCTGAACCTCTACTACGGCAAGTTCCACGCCGTGCAGCAGGTTTCGCTCGCCGTGCCGCCGAAGAACGTGACGGCGTTCATCGGCCCGTCCGGTTGCGGGAAGTCCACCGTGCTGCGGTCGTTGAACCGCATGCACGAGGTGGCGCCCGGTGCCCGGGTGGAGGGCACCGTGCTGCTGGACGGCGAGGACATCTACGCGTCCTCCGTCGACCCGGTGCAGGTGCGCCGGACCATCGGCATGGTGTTCCAGCGCCCCAACCCGTTCCCGACGATGTCCATCCGGGACAACGTGGTGGCGGGCCTGAAGCTCGCGGGTGAGCGGAACAAGAGGAAGCTCGACGAGGTGGCCGAGCGGTCGTTGCGCGGCGCGAACCTGTGGAACGAGGTGAAGGACCGCCTCGACCGGCCGGGCGGTGGCCTGTCCGGTGGTCAGCAGCAGCGGCTGTGCATCGCGCGGGCGATCGCCGTGCAGCCGGACGTGCTGCTGATGGACGAGCCGTGCTCGGCGCTGGACCCCATCTCGACTCTCGCGATCGAGGACCTGATCACGGAGTTGAAGAAGGAGTACACGATCGTCATCGTGACCCACAACATGCAGCAGGCGGCGCGGGTCAGCGACCAGACCGCGTTCTTCAACCTGCTGGGTGTCGGTCAGCCCGGTCGGCTGATCGAGGTGGACGACACGGAGAAGATCTTCTCCAACCCGAGCCAGAAGGCCACGGAAGACTACATCTCCGGCCGTTTCGGCTGATCACGCCCTGGTCGCGGAAGCCCTTCCACCTGCGGTGGGAGGGCTTCCGCGCGTTCGGGTGACAGCGGAACCACGGGCTCGCCCCTACCGTCAAAATCGAGACATGGTCCTCCTTTCGGGGGTACCGTGACGATTGGGATCGGCAGACTCGCAGGGGGTAACCGTGGCGGCGGAAGGTGCGTGGAGCGCACAGTCCATGCAAGCTATGACGGCCAGCATGGTGGGCTTGAAACAGGCCGCCGAGTCGGGCTCCTTCGCCATCAGCCAGGACGGCGCCCAGGCGTACCTGAAGGCCATCGACAACGCCCAGCAGGACCTCCGGCGCATGGATCTGCAGATCAACAAGCTTCGCCAGGAGACCAAACTCGGGAGCAGTCCTGACGGTGTGGCGATGGCGCGCTATAACCAGGAGAGCGTCGAAGGCGGAGCGGGGACCACCGGCATCGTCCCGGCGGTCGAACAGTTGAAGTCCGCGCTCGAAGAGGCGCGGGCGGCGTTGCAGAAGGCGATCGAGAACTACCGTGAGGTGGACGGCTCGAACGCGAGCACCTACAAGCGCTACTGAGGGTGGAGACAGTTGATCAAGGGATTGTCGGCTCGCGTCGTTCTGTCGTTGGCGGTGTTGGGCGTGGTCGCCACTGGCTGCACGACCGGTGGAACCGCTACGCCGGGACCCACCGGGGCCACGACGACCGAGCGGACCTCCGAGGCCACCACCAGCACGAAGCCGTCCAATGGCGGTGACGCGCTCGCCGACTTCGACCCGTGCGAGGTCATCAACTCGGTGGCCGCTCAACTGAACCTCACGGAGATCGAGGAGTCGGGTGCTCGCGAGTGCCTGGCCGAGTACTCGACGACCGCGTCGGTCTCACTGGTGAAGCAGCCCGAGTTGGCCATCGGCGACGCTGTCGGCGGGGAGATGACCGACATCTCGGTGGGATCGCACAAGGCCAAGCTCGTCAAGACACCGACGACTTCGTCCTCTTGCATGGTCACCATCGAGGTGACCGCCACGTCCAGGGTCGACGTCACGTCTTCCACGAATGCCTCGTTGGACGAGGCCTGCGCCGCCGCTACTGCGGTTGCCGAAGCCGTCGAACCGAAGCTGCCGAAGTAACCCAGAGGGGGAAACGTCGTGACGCCGCCGAACTCGCAGCCGCCGCAGGACACCAGCCAGGCGAGCCAGGTCACCTATGCCGGGCAGACCGATGCCGAGCTGCGCGAGGAGTACGAGCGCGCGAGCGAGGCCAACCCCGGGCTCTTCAACAACATCTTCGACTACATCCGCTACAAGCAGCAGTCGGCGCAGAACCAGGCCGAACAGGAGCAGCAGCTCGAGCAGGTGGTGGAGAACTACCGGCCGCCGCTGTCGCCGCCCGGCTCCCACTACATGGGCTACGACCACAAGGCCCTCAAGGACATGGTCACCACCAACATGTCCCCGAGCACGGCCAACGAGCAAGGCGAGGCCTGGACCAAGCTCGGCAACACGCTGGCCGAGCTGCAGACCAACCTGACCAGCGCGACCAATGCCAGCAAGGGCGCCTGGCAGGGCGCGGCGGCCGAATCGGCGCAGGGGTACTTCACCAACGTCGCCACCTGGTCCGGCAACGCGGCTCAGGGCGCGCAGCTCACCGGCAACAAGCTGTACGCCCAGAGCCAGGCGGCCGAGACGGCGAAGAACGCGATGCCCGAGCCGGTCGAGTTCAGCACCGCCGACGCCTACAAGATGTTCTTCTCCGAGCCCAACCCGTTCAAGTGGGCCGAGACGATCGACCAGATCGAGCAGAAGTTCGAGGAGAAGCAGCAGGCCCACGAACGTGCGGCCGAGGTCATGACGACCATGTCCACGAGCTTCCAGGAGTCGGGCTCCACCATGCCCGCCTTCTCCCCTCCGCCGCCCATGGCGGGCACCGGCGGCAGCGGTGACCCGAGCCAGCCGGGCCCGGGCGAGATCGGCGGCAGGCCGACCGTGCCCACCGGCACCGGGACGGGCACCGGCAGCGGGATGGGTGACTTCGGCATGCCCGGTGGTGGCACCGGCGGCGGCAACACCAACCAGTCCGGCTGGAACGGTCTCCCCGGCGGCGGCACCACGACCCTCCCCGGCGGCGGGGGTGGCGGCGGTGGTGGTGGCGGGAACACCAACATCCCCGGCCCGTACCCGCCCGGCTACCTCCCGCCCGGCACCGGCCCCAACCGGCCGCCGATGCCGCCCGGTGGACGTCCTCCGGGCCCGCCCAACGGCCCCGGTCGCCTCCCCGGCGGAGGCGGCGGCGGTGGAGGCGGTGGCGGTGGCCGCGGCATCGGCGGTCCCGGCGGCATGGCGGCGGCCGGTCGTGGTGGCATGGGCGGCTTCGGGCCCGGTGGCATGTCGGGCGCGCTCGGCGAGGCAGGCCGGTCCGGTGCCGGCGGCTTCGGCCCCGGCGGCAGCGGTGGCCTGGCCGGCGCCGGCGCGGCGGGCCGCGGTGGTCCCGGCGGCATGGGTGCGGGCATGGGCGCGGGTGCCGGTGGCGCGCGCGGCGGCGGTGACGAGGACAAGGAGCACAAGGCCGCGTCCTACCTGGTGGAGACCGAGGACGTGTTCGGCGACGGCACCATGGTCGCTCCCCCGGTCATCGGCGGGTGAGCGTGTTCTCGTTCGCCCTGTCCTTCGCGGCGGCCGACATGCTCTGGGAGGACCTGAAGCTCGGCAGCCGCCCCTACCCGTTCGAGTTCCCCTACATCGGGCAGACGATCGACGAGCGGCGCGGCATCCGCAACGCCGTGTACCGCGACCTGGAGTCGCGCGGCCTGGCCCACCGCGGCCGGGTCGCGCCCGAGGTCGAGGAAGCGCTCACCCTGCTGGTCCGCTTCGACTACAGCCTCAACGCGGTCGCCTCGCTCGACGCGCGCAACGTCGAGCGCCAACTGCTGGCGCGCGGCGGCGCGTCGGGCGAGACGGCGGCGCTGGCCGTGATGGACGACCGGCAGCTCAAGATCGACCTGATGCGGGCGCCCGCGTTGCTGCGCACGATCGTGGACCTCGTCCCGCCGTCACGGCCGGGCCCGGGCCAGTCGGTCACCGTGCCGATGCCGACGTCCGCACCACCGCCGCCACCGCGCCGGGACGACGACTTCGGCAGCGCCACGTTTACCCAAGCCATGGCGCCGCGCTCGTCCGCGACCACGCAGGTCCGCGCGTTGGAAGCGGTGTTCGAACGCCCCCGGCTGCGGGCCGGCCAGTTCGGCGTCACGGTGCGCGGCAGGCACGGCCGGGAGCAGCGCGCGCCGCAGGTCGCGTGGTTCGACAACGACCAGGGCCGCTACATGTCGCAGACGCGGGAGGGGCAGGACGGCCGGAAGTGGCTCACCCACGCCCCCGCCGACAACGCCCGCATCGCCGCCCAGCTCGCGCAGGAGCTGAACGGCCTGCTCAACTGACCCTCAGGCGCCCGCGTCGCCGTGGTAGCCGGGCATCCGGCCGGTGACCACGAAGACGGTGCGCTTGGCCACCGACACCGCGTGGTCGGCGAACCGCTCGTAGAACCGGCCCAGCAGCGTGGTGTCGACCGCGGACGGCACGCCGTGCTGCCAGTCCTTGTCCATGATCACCGTGAACAGGTGCCGGTGCAGGTCGTCCATCGCGTCGTCGGCGTCCTCGAGCGACCGCGCCCGCTGCACGTCCTGCGTGCGGATGATGTCGGTCGCCTCACGCGCCAGCTCGACCGCGATGCGGCCCATCTCGGCGAAGTACGGCCGCACCGTGTCCGGCAGCACCGGGTTCGGGTGCCTGCGGCGCGCCGCCTTGGCCACGTGCAGCGCCAGGTCGCCCATCCGCTCCACGCTCTCGGCCGCGTGGATGACCGCGAGCACGATGCGCAGGTCGGTCGCGACCGGAGCCTGCAACGCCAGCAGCGCGTACGCCTGCTCCTCGATGTCGGCGCGCACGTCGTCGATCTTGGTGTCGTCGCCGATCACCTGCTCGGCCAGGGCGAGGTCCGCCCCGAGCAGGGAAGCGGTCGCCCGCTCCATCGCGTCACCGGCCATGCCGCACATGTCGGCGAGCTGGGCGGCGAGTTGTCCGAGCTGGTCGTGGTAGGCCTCACGCATGGCCGTCAGCCTACGGTGAGGTCATCGCGGTAGCGACCCGCCCTGGTGAACCGGGCGTGAACCCAAGACGTCCAGTCGACTCACGCGCACGGGTCCTTCGCGGCGTTGACCACTTCCAGCTTCTGCGGCGGGGCCGCCTTGCCCGGGTCGGTGCCGGGCGCCTGCGGCGCGCGGACCTCCTCGTCCCAGCCGGGCCCGATCAGCAGCTGCACCGCGCCACCCATGTTCTGCTGGAACTGCAGGGTCGCACCGGGCACCGAGGACCTCAGCGTCTCCGCCGCGTCCTCCCCGCCGACGCCGTACAGGATCACGGTCTTCTCGGCGGCCGGAGCGTCACCCGGGAGGACGACGTCGTAGCCGAGTTGCCGCAAGGCGTCGGTGGTCCGGCGGGCCGCGCCCGCGTTGTCCGGGTCGCCGTTGCGCACCTGGACCTTGATCCCCTTGTGGTCGATGATCTTGCCCGGCTTCGGGCCGGGCGGCGGCGAGGACGCCTGTGTCTGGCCGGCGGCCTGGTTCTGGTCCGCCGGCGCCTTGTCCGGGGTCTCCTCCGGCAGTGGCGTGCCGTCGATGATCGCCTGGAACAGCGCCTTGGTGTCGGCTTCCTTCAACAGCTCCAGGTTGTCGTCGTGGGACTTCGTCGGGCCCTCGGACGTCTCGTGCGGGATGGTCACGAAGGTGACCCGGCCCGCTTCCAGGCCCTGCAACGACTGCGCCAGCGTCAGCATGTCGTTCACGCCGATGTTCTGGCCGACGGCGGCCGCGGCGAACGCGTTGAGGAACGCGTTGAGCTTGCCCGGGTTCAGCAGGATCTCCGACGACAACGCCTTGCGCAGCAACGACGACAGGAACTGCTGCTGCCGCTTGACGCGGTCGAAGTCCGTCTTGGTCTCGCCCTCGACCTTGCGGGCCCGCACGTAGTCCAAGGCCTTGGTGCCGTCGATCTCGAACCGGCCCGGCTGGTCGAAGATCAGGCCGAGCTCTTCGTCGTCCATCCGCTTCGGCACGCACACCGGGACGGTGCCGATGGCGTCGACCATGCCCTTGAAGCCGTTGAAGTCGACGCTGATGAAGTGATTGATCTCCAACCCGGTCAGCTCGGTCATGAACTTGCTGACGCACTTCGGCCCGCCGACCGCGTACGGCTCGTTGGCCTTCACGTCCTCCTCGGCGTCCAGCTGCTCGCCGGTGTACTCGCCGGTGTTCGGGTCCCACTTCTCGCACTGGGGCCGCTTGATCAGCAGGTCGCGCGGCACGGAGACGACGACCATGCGCTTACGGTCGGCCGGGATGTGCGCGAGCATCAGCACGTCCGAGCGCGCGCCGCGGGTGTTCTCGGTGTTCGGGTCGCCGACGCCGTCCTCCGGCTTGGCGCCCGCCCGGGTGTCCGAGCCGACGATGAGGAAGTTCTCGTCGCCGAGCTGCTTCTCCGCCTCGTGCACCGCGGCGGAGTTCTGGTTCAGCGCGTCGATCTCGGGGATCTTGCTGTCGATGTAGAACATCGCGGCCCAACCGAGACCGGTGGACACGAACACCAGCACGGCGGCGGCCAGCGCGATGACCTTGATCGTGCGCACGATCTTGCTGTGCTTGGCCGTGCGGCCGCGGCGCCGGGGGTCTGCGTCGTCGGGACCCTCGACCGGCGAGGCGTACTCGGTGGCGTCCTCGTCGTGGTCGGCCTTCCACGGCATGAGCTTCTGGCGGCGTTCCTTGCGCAGGCGTTCCTGCTCGGCCAGCTCGTCGTGGACGGCGGAGAAGCGGGCCAGGGTGTGGTCGACCTCGCGACGTTTCTTGACGTCGTCGCTGATGGCCTCCATCTCCGTGGTGAGGCTGGCCGGGTCGATGGCCTCGCGCGGCTCCGGGCCGCTGCCGTTGAGGCCACCGTTGAGGCGGTCGGCGATGACGGGTGGCGCCGGGTCGATCGCGCCGTCGTCGGCGAACCGGCGGCCGGGCGCGTCACCGGGCCGCGGGCCGTCCACGGGACCGTCCGCGAGACGACGGGGGCCTGGACCGTCGACGGGCACGGGTGGTGGGCCGTCGGCCAGGCGGCGTGGGCCGTCGACCGGTGGGACGGGCGGGCCGTCGGCGAGGCGGCGGGGGCCGTCCGCCGGGCGGCGGGGGTCGACGGCGAGTTCGTCGGGAGCGGGGGCGGCGGCGGGACGCGGGCGCTGGCCGGGCCGGGGCGCGCCGGTCACGTCGTGCGGGCCGCTGCCGTCCGCGAGGCGGCGAGGCGCGTCACCGACCGGTGCGTCCGGCCGCGGGCGCGGTCCGCTGCCGTCAGGCAGGCGGCGAGGGCCGTCGGCCGGGACGCCGGGGTGGGGGCGCTGGCCGGTGTGCTCGCCGGGACGGGGCCCGTCCGCGAGCCGCCTGCCGATGCCCTCCGCCGCCGCTCCCTCGGCGGCGGCGCGTCGTCCGGGCGGTCCGACCTCGTCCGGCCTCCGGCGGTGGCCGTCGGCCGGGTCTTCCGGGCGCGGACGTGGTCCGCTGCCGTCCGGCAGGCGCCGGGGTGCGTCCTCGGGGCGTGGGCGTGGCCCACTGCCGTCGGCGAGGCGGCGCGGTGCGTCGGGAGCCAGGTCTTCGGGGCGCGGACGAGGTCCGCTGCCTTCGGCCGACCGGCGAGGCGTGTCCGGGGTCAGGCCCTCCGGCCGCCGGCGTGGTCCGCTGCCGTCTGGGAGCCGTCGACCCGGCGGCGTGCCGGGGAGGTCCGGGCGCGGGCGCTGGCCGGTGCCTTCGGGGTGCCGTCGCGCCGCGGCCGGGTCCGAGGGGACGCGCGGGCCGTCCTCGGGACGGGGCCTGCCGTTGGCGGGGAAGCGCCTGCTCGGCTCTCCGGGTACCTCGCCGGGAGCCGCGGGGCGCGGTGGTGCGGGACGCCTCGGGTCGAGGTCGTCCGGTCGGCCCGCGTAACCGTTCGCGGGGCCGTTCGGCGGCGGGGGCGTGGGCCGGCTGGGACGTGCCGGCGGCTCCTCGGGGCGGCGGCGGGTGCCGGTGTCCTCCGGCACGGGGCGCGGCGTCCGGGTTCCGGTGCCCTCGCCCGTGGCGGCGAAGAAGTCGTTGGCGGGCGGTGCCGGGGGTGCGGCGGACCGTCGGCCCGCGGTGGGCGGTGCGCCGTTCGCGGGCGGCCTCGGGCGGGTGCCGGTGTCCTCCGGCGCCGGTGGTGCCTGCCTGCGCGGCGGTTCCGGCGCGGCACGGCGACCGGTGCCCTCGGGGGCGTGCCTGCCGTTCTGGGGCGGCGTGGGTCTGCGTGGCGGCTCTGGCTCGGGCGCGGCGCGCCTGCCGGTGTCCGACGGACCGGGTGGGACCGGGCGTGGGATGTTCGTGCGGCTGTGCTGCTCCAGCAGGTCGGACACGCTCAGCCCGCCACCGTCCAGCGACCTGCGTCGACGACCGGTCGGCTGGTCGTCCTGCGGGGCCTGGTCACCTCCGGGTCCGGGGCCGCCACGGCGGGGCTCGTCGGGCACCCGGTCTCCCTTCAGCTTCGGTCATTAGTCGCTCGTCATCACGAGTTGACGACGGCAAGGACACATTGGTTGCACCAACGGCGTGTCACTTGCCTTGGCGATACTACGGATGACCGCCAGTCCTGACGACCACTCCCGGTGATACAGGGGTCGGCAGTACTCGGTTGCGCGCAGCAGACTACGTCCGAAAGGGTGAGTTGCCGTTCGGTGTCAGTAACCGACGACCCTCGATTCGGCTATACCGCGTCGCCCGGAAGCGGCACCCGCGAGGAGCACCCGGCCGTTCTCGCGGTACGCGACGGCGTTCCGTCCTGACTGCTTGGCGGTGTAGAGCAGGCTGTCCGCGCGCAACAGCTGTTGCTCCGGCGCGACCGCTGGACGTGTCGACGACCCCGCGGCGGGCGGCTCATAGGCCAACCCGATGCTGACGGTCACTCGCAATCCGGGCGCGAGGGAAGCCCAGGCGTGACGCTCGACACGCAGTCGGGCCGACTCGGCGATCTCCACCGCCGGCGCGGGTTCCACGCCGGGCAGCACGAGCACGAACTCCTCGCCGCCGTAACGGGCGCAGAAACCGCCCTCCGGCAGCTCCTCCTGCAACAGCTCGACCACGCGCTGCAACACCCGGTCGCCCAACAGGTGCCCGAACGTGTCATTCACCTGCTTGAACCAGTCCAGGTCGATCAACGCGATGGCGAGGCCCGCCGCCGTCGAACCGCGCTCGGCGACCATGTCGAGCAGTCGCTCGTCCAGGTACCGGCGGTTGTAGCTGTCGGTGAGGCTGTCGCGCAGGCTCTGCTCACGTGCCTCGGCGTGCTCACGGCGCAGCCGGTCGACTTCCCGGCGCAGCTGCTCGGGCACCCGCGGCGGGTCGTCCTGATCGGCGTAGACCAGGTCGAACGCGGACCGCAGGTGTTGGTAGGCCTGCCGCCACTGGCCACGCGAGGCGAGCAGCGCGGCGATCGACTCGTGCAGCTGCACCAGGCCGGTGCCCTCGCTGTCGGCCGCGGGCAGGCCTGTTCCGGGCTGGCCGTCGGTGTCGGACTCGGCGACTTCGGGCCGCAGTGCGGTCATCGCGCTCACCTCCCTACTTGCCAAGGTGTCGTCTGATACGAGGCGACGCTTGAGCCGGCAGGACGCGTCACAGAGGGATTTCCCTCGACTGGTTGACCCTGCACTGCTCCGAACTGGTGACAATCGGTGATCGGATTGCCCGGAAGTTCGCCGAGCGTGTTCAACCGGCTCGGCGTCACCTCAATTGACGCACGGGGCGAAGCCGTAGGCCTTGCCGTTGAGCAGCACGACGTGCTGCGAGCCGATCTGGCTGCCGATCTCGGCGCCCTCCTGCACGACGGTCAGCGTGACCGCGACGACCAGCACCACGCCGCGCGGGTGCTCGTCCGCGCCGGGCGGCGTCCACGCCGGGTCCAGGCGCAGCGTCGACATCGTCGGCTGGACCTTGATCGTGCCCGAGGGCAGCTCGCAGTCCTCGTCGCGGAAATCCGGGTGCTGGGTGTCCTTGAGCAGGTCGCGCTGCTCGGCCGTGCCCTGCCCGCCCGCCTCGTTGAGGTCGGCGAAGTAGCCCGACACCAGTTCCCGCTCCACGTCGGTGACCTGGAGGGGACGGGCGGTCCCGGTGGTCACCGGGCCGCAGCCGGCCAGCAGCAGCGCACCGAGGGCGCACGCCAGCGCCGTCACGGCGCGCGCCACGTCAGCCACCCGAGTGCAGCTCGTCGGCGCCCTCGGGCACGGTGGCGTCCTCCGGGTCGTCCAGCCAGCCCTCGGGCAGCACGACCTTGCCGGGCGAGCCCTGCCTGCCGCGCGGCTCGTCGGCGTTGTCCGGGAACTCCAGCGCGGGGTCGAGCCTGCCGACCAGGTCGTCCAGCTCGGCGAGGGTGGAGACCATGGCCAGGGCGCGCCGCAGCTCGGCGCCGACCGGGAAGCCCTTCAGGTACCAGGCCATGTGCTTGCGCAGGTCGCGCAGGCCCTTGTCCTCGCCCAGGAAGTCCGCGAGCAGCGCGCCGTGGCGGCGCAGGATGTCCGCGACCTCGCCCAGCCGGGGGCCCGGCGGGATCGGCTCGCCCCGGAACGCCGCCTGGAGCTCGCCGAACAGCCACGGCCTGCCGAGGCAGCCGCGCCCGACGACCACGCCGTCGCAGCCGGTCCGGGCGACCATGTCGAGCGCGTCGCGGGCGCTGAAGATGTCGCCGTTGCCGAGCACGGGGATGCCGGTGACGGCCTCCTTCAGCCGGGCGATGGCGGACCAGTCGGCCCGGCCGGAGTAGCGCTGGGCCGCGGTGCGCGCGTGCAGGGCGACCGCCTGCGCGCCCTCGTCCTCGGCGATGCGGCCCGCGTCGAGGTAGGTGAGGTGGTCGTCGTCGATGCCGATGCGGAACTTGACCGTCACCGGCACCCCGGCGGGTTCCGCGGCACGCACCGCGGCCCGCACGATCTGCCGGAACAGCTGCCGCTTGTACGGCAGCGCCGCGCCGCCGCCCTTGCGCGTCACCTTGGGCACCGGGCAGCCGAAGTTCATGTCGATGTGATCGGCCCGGTCCTCGCCGACGATGATCTTCGTGGCTTCGGACATCGACTTCGGGTCGACGCCGTAGAGCTGCATCGAGCGCGGGCTCTCGTCCTCGCCGAAGGTGATCATCTGCATCGTCTTGGCGTCGCGTTCGACGATCGCCCGGGCGGTGATCATCTCGCAGACGTAGAGCGACGTGGGGCTGCCGAACTCGCGGCAGAGCTGCCGGAAGGCCACGTTCGTGATGCCCGCCATGGGCGCGAGCACGACGGCGGGATCGACCAGGTACCGGCCGATCTTCAGGGGCTTGGTGGCGTGCAAGGCAGTGGACATCGCCGTCCATTGTCACCCAGCGCTGGTAGTGGCCGCCGTCATACCGTCGAATCCCCGCACGTCGACCCGGTCACGTCCGGGGGTCGGCAGGCCGACCTCAGGGTGCCGGTGATGGCGAGCACAGCGGTACTACCGTGGTAGCACTCGAAAGTTTACCCTGGATCCATGGCGGTCGAGAAGTTGAGCGTGTCCTTGCCGGGCACCGTCGCCGCGCGAGCCCGTCGGGCCGCCGAGCGAGCAGGGGTCCCCTTGTCCGCGTGGCTGGCGGACGCCGCGGAGGCCGCCGCGGATCTCGACGACGCCCGCGCCGCCGCTCAGGAGTACGCGGCGAGGTTCGGCGAGCCGGA